>JANYAA010000415.1 GCA_025355255.1 Chloroflexota bacterium
GCTCGCGGACCCCGGTCCCGGCCGGTTCGGCTTCCACTGGCACGACGGGACACACCACACCCACTGCGTCGATGAGGAAGCGCCGAACAAGGATCACCACCACCGTGGCGCGCCAATCGACCCGACCGTCGAGTCGCGGGCCGCGCATCTGCTCATCGACGGCAACAAGCGGACGGGCGCTCTGCTCGCCGCTGACGGGCGGCCCCGGTTCTCGGACACGGCGCTCGTCGCGCTCGCGCTGCTGGTTGCGGAGAGCGCGCCCGCGCACAAGGACCTCGTCATTCGGCTCGTCCTCAACCTGCTCGCCGAGGATCGCCCGTAGTCGACTGCGGGCGGCCGGCACCGGGCTCGCCTTCGTCGCCGACGTGGACGAGCCGTCGGCCAGGCGGGGCTCCCGGAGGGCTACGGCCTGATCCCGGATGATGCCGCTGCCAGCGGCTGGCAGAAGCCCACGCCCTGACCGCGGCCTTGCCCGGTCGGGGGCAGCGGAGCGCCGGCACTTCCAGCCCGGATGAGCGTCAGGTAAGCGGCTGATAAGCGGCCTTCGCCACACTCGCGTCATGGAGCGAGTAGCGGCGAACACACCACTCACCTTCGACGGCGCGGTTGCATTGACAACCGATGATGGTTACCAATATTGTAAAGTAGATTACAAAAGAGATAATCATATGCGACTCGAACCAGGAGACACCGCCTTCCAGGTCTTCGCGTATCTGGCGCTGCACGAGGATGCGGAGTCGACGCTGACACAGCTTGCCCGGATTGCCGGGCGGTCGGAGCGCGTGGCCTGGTCCGCGCTGAAGGGCCTGGCGGACGACGACTACGTCCTTGTGGAGGAAAAGCCCAAGGGCACAGGCTTTGGGAGGCTGTACCGGGTCAATACCGGGCACCCCATCTTCCCTGAGCTCAGGGTCATCGCCTTCAAGATGCTCGGCGGGACAGGCGCGCTGCGGGACCTGATCCTCGGCAACCCGGCGGTTGACGCGGCTGCCATCTTCGGCTCGGTGGCCTCAGGAACGGACCGCCGGTCCGGGCGCCTATCCGACATCGACCTCCTCGTGGTCTTCACGGACGCGTCCACGCGCGAGGGGCGGCTTGACCTCCGCCAGGCCATCTCCACGCTGTCGGAACGCCTCGGCCGGGTGATCAACCTCGAGGGGATGCTCAGGTCAGAGTGGGAGCAAGGCAAGCAGGACAACCGCATCCTTAGGCGCATCGCCACAGGTGATCTCCTCGTCCTAAAGGGGGATCTGGGTGCCTAACCTGCGGCCGGGCGACCCGAAGAGCCTCAAGTCCCTTGTTGAGACGTATGGCACGCGCGACACCGGCATCGACCCGGACGAGATCGAGGAACTCCTCGAGCAGGCCGATGAGGAGATCCGCGAGGCCGAGTACGACCTCGCCGGCGGGTTTCCTGCGGGCGGCCTCAAGAGCGCGGAGATGGCAACGCTCAAGATGGGGCTGGCGCTCGCGCTTGGATACTGCCGGCGCCTCGCGGTTCTGGACGCAGGGGATCCGCTCAAGGGCCAGAGGAGCCACTACCACGCGGCGCTCCTGCTGTGGTTCTGGGCAAGAGATGACATGCCTAGGGTCGCGCCGGTTGCAGCGCAGCTCGTCGAGGTCATTCAGCGCCGCAACGACTACGGGTACCGCGGGTATGTCATCTCCGCGAGTGAGGCCCGCGATATCACGGAGTCCGTGAAGGACGTGCGGTTCGCCCTCGGCGACGCACCAGTCAAGGTGTACCAGTCGCTGATGGCGCAACTTCGTGACGCTCAGCGCGAAATCGGCCGTTGACTCCGTAGCGCCGCTGTCACTACGCGCTTGACCCGGCCGCCGCCGCCGCCGATCGTGTGGGAGCGCGGTGTCCCGCGGAAGCGCGGAATCGAGGTGCTTCGAGCCATGCAGAACCAGTTGTGGACGACCGGCCCCCTTGTCCACAAGTGATTGCGCTTGGTTCGAACTACCCGACGAGCGCCCAGAATCGAAGATCCCGCTCCCACATGATCAGCGCGGCTCGGGGCGCCGGCGCCAGCTCCCGCCCGGATAAGCGTCAGGTGAGCGGCAGATAAGCGGCAGGGGACCGGCGCCGCGTAGCTGGTGAGGCGCGTGCTGCCGTCACATTCGACGGCGAGATCCTGGCTGGCCAGCTGCCCCGGCGCAGCTGCCGCTCGTTGACATTGCGCCGCTGGATTAGCATGTGGCCGATGCTCGAGATCCAGTCCGCGGAACCCTTGGCAGGCCGGACTGTGCGCCTGATCCTGACCAACGGCGCAGTCGTGGAGCGCGACCTCCGGGACCTGCTGCGCGGGCCGGTGCTTGGGCGCCTGGCCGCCGACGACGAGCTCTTCCACCTGATGACCGTTGGCTACGGGACGCTCGTGTGGCCGGGCGATATTGACATCGCGCCCGAGACGCTCATCTGGGATGGGCCGGCGCCCCGTGACGAGAGCGCCCGCCGGCCCGAGGCCTTCCTCCGGCCGCAGCCGCCCCGCTGACCCGGGCCTCCGCGACGGCTACGGCCTGGTCAGCGGTCAGCGCGTCTTCGGCTGGGTGACCCTGCGCAAGATCAGCCAGCAGCCCACGGTGGGCCAGGCCATCGACGCCCGCGGCGGGAGCGGCGGCGGGCACAACACGAGGCGCATCAGGCTGACCTTGTCGACGCCGGCGATTGGGCGGGCGGACTCGCTCGAGGCGGACCTTGCGTGCGGGCTTGTCGGCTCGCTGCCCGAGCGACACGCGCAGCAGCGGTACCGGCCCCGCCATCGCCACCTGCGTGGACGCACGCGAGGGGAGCGCGGTGGGCGGTGGAAGCGCCCTGACAGGTGCCCCGAAACCGATGCCGCCGCCCCCGCGTGCTCAGCAAGGGCAGCTGCGGGATAAGCGGCGAGTAAGCCTCGCATGCCACCGTTCGCATGCGGCCCGACCATGTAGACCACCTGTATCACATGATGTGTATGATGACGGCGATGAGCACGATCCCGATCTCGGCCACCCTCAACGCCGAGCGCGTCGCCGAGGCGAAGGCGCGGGTGGGCGACCGCCAGTTCTCCCGGTACCTTGATGAGGCGCTGGCGCTGCGGCTCCAGCACGACAGGCTGGCTGACCTCGAGCGGGCACTCGCCGGCGAGTACGGGCCGATCCCGCAGGAGTCCCGCCAGCGGGTCTACTCCATGCGATGGCCGGAGTAGGCGAGCTCCCGCAGCGAGGCCGAGTCATCCTCGACAGCGGTGGCGTTCTGGCCCTGGCGAATGGCAGCGGCGATGCGCGTGCAGCGATCGAGCGGGGCCGATTGGCGGGCTACGGCGTCGTGATCCCGGTCCCGGTGGTCGCGGAGGTCCACCGCGGCGGCCGGAGCCACGCCCGGCTCGACCGGGTGTTCAAGGCCGTGGACGCCATCGTCCTCACCACCGTTGAGATTGCGCGCGCCGCGGGCGAGCGGCAGGCCGCCGCCGGCACCGAAGACCCGGTCGACGCGATCGTTGTGGCGGAGGCCCTGGCCTCGATCCCGGCAATCATCATCACAACCGATGGCGGCGACCTTCGCCGGCTGCTCGACACCCAGCCCGACTCGGCCCGAGTCGTGATCATCGAGGTCTAGAGCGGGCGTGCGCCGGGCCGCGACGTTCTTGCCGCCCCCAGACCGCCGCGCCAGTCCGACCAGCCGGCAGCGCGCGTTCGCGCGCACATGCGGGTTCCAGACCAGTCCCTACTCGGTCCGCCGCATCCAGTCGAATAGCACGGAGCGGAACTCGTCGGGCGCCTCGTATTGCGGGCAGTGGCCGGTCTCCGCAATGACATGCAACTCTGCGCCTTCGATCCCAACAGCAATCGGCCGGTTCCATACCGGACCGCAGATGAAGTCGTGCTCGCCGCACACGACGAGGGTGGGGCAGCGGACCTTCCCGAGGGCCGGGCGGAGGTCAACCGCATCGTCGTCGTACGTGCCACAGGCGTCCATGTTCATCCGACACTCGTGGCGGATCCGATCGACGTGGGGTCGCGCCAGGGTTGATTCCGGGTTGGCGAAGTAGACGGGCCAGTGGCGGCCGAACCACGCCGTCCAGTCGGCCTCGCTCATCGAGGTGCGGTCGTCTTGGGGTTCCATCGCGTCGGCGAACCACGGGCGCTCGCGGACGCGGTCGAGGGCGCGCCGCTCCTCCGCCACCGCCTCGGCCGGGTCCACCAGCGACCAGCCGCACCACCCGTCGATCACCACCAGCCGGCGCACGCGCTCGGGGTGCGCCGCCGCGAACAGAACAGCGAGCGTCCCGCCCCAAGAGTGGCCCATGAGCGTGACCTGGCCGAGTCCGAGGGCCTCACACGCCTGCTCGTAGAAGGCCACGTCGGCACGAGCGGTGTAGTCAGACTGATCCGCTGGCGGCGACGTGCGCCCACAGCCCGGCGCGTTGATGAGGTGGCAGCGGAAGCGATCGGCGACCAGCGCTACGTCCGGGCGCGCGAGGTGGGCCCAGAACCCCGGGCCGCCCTCGAACCACACAAGGTCCTCGCCCGACCCAACCGCCTCCCACTCGACGGTCCTGCCGTCAGCGAGTTTGGATTGGTTCGCGAGCGTGATTTCCGCAAGCCCAGCCATCAACCGCCTCCCATTGCCTCGTCGAGCCTAGTCCGATCCGCCGCCCCGCGGGGCTTGAGCGCCGCCAACCGCTCGCGGACGCTGCCCGCAATCTGCGTGGCGGCCTCAAGGGCGAGCTCGTGCTCCCAGATGCGGACCACGGTCCAGCCGGCATCGTCCAAGAGGTGATCGGTCTCCCGATCCCGGAGGGCGTTGCCCTCGATCTTCGTGGTCCAGTAGTCGGTATTGGTCGAAGGCAGGGAGAAGTGGTCCGGGCAGCCGTGCCAGAAGCAGCCGTCCACAAAGACAGCGACACGCGCCCGTGTGAACACAAGATCCGCCGAGCGCCCCACCGCCTTGAGCGGCCGGGTGGCCACGCGGTACCGCAGCCCCATCGCGTGGACGGCACGGCGGACCCGCAGCTCGGGACCCGTGTCGCGATGCCGATTGGCGAGCATGGTCTTCCGATTGGGCTCGGACGAGGCCCAGGAGCCCTGCGGCGGCTGGTAGTCGGTGGGGTGGTAGACGTCACGCCGGGGTGTCACCAAGACAGCGTAGCGGCACGTGACAGGCAACCTGACGCAGCGCGGGGTTGATACTCCGCGGATGGCTGACGTCTTGCAGGCGCATCTCCAAACCATGCTCGGCCCCGGTGCGGAGTTTCGTGACGGGCAGCGCCGGGCGATTGAGGCAGTGATCCGAGACGGCTCGCGCACGCTCATCGTTCAGCGGACGGGGTGGGGCAAGAGCCTTGTCTACTGGATCGCCACGCGCATGCGGCGGGACGCTGGGCACGGCCCCACCATCATCGTCAGCCCGCTTCTCGCGCTGATGCGCAACCAGATCCAGATGGCGGATCGCCTCGGGCTGCGTGCGGTGACCCTCAACTCCGCCAATCGGGATGACTGGCCGGCGATTGAGGCAGCCCTTGCGGCGGATCGCGTGGATGTCTTGTTTGTCTCGGCGCAGCGGTTTGCGAATGAGGACTTCACCAGTCGTCTGCTGCCAACTCTGCAGGGCTCCATCGGGATGTTTGTGGTGGATGAGGCGCACTGCATCTCGGACTGGGGTCACGAGTTTGTGCCGGACTACCGGCGCATCGGCCGCCTGCTGCCAGCGTTTGGTCCCGTGGTGCCGGTGGTGGGCACCACGGCCACGGCCAATGACCGCGTGGTTGCGGATGTCGCAGCGCAGCTTGGCCGGGATGTCCAGGTGGTGCGGGGCCCGCTTGCCCGGGCATCGCTGCATCTGGACGCCATCACCCTGGCGGATCAGGCAGAACGGCTGGCGTGGCTTGCGGAGCACATCCCCGGCATGCCCGGCAGCGGCATCGTCTACTGCCTCACCGTTGCGGACACGGAGCGTGTCACGACGTGGCTGCGGGCCAACGGGATGAACGCGGCGGCCTACAACGCGGACGTGGACTCGGTGGTGCGCGAAGGGCTGGAGCAGGATCTGCTCGCCAATCGGCTGAAGGTTCTGGTGGCCACCATCGCCCTCGGCATGGGGTTTGACAAGCCCGATCTCGGATTTGTGGTGCACTTCCAACGGCCAGGCTCGCCCATCGGCTACTACCAGCAGGTGGGCCGTGCAGGTCGTGGGGTGGCGGATGCGTATGGCGTGCTGCTCACCGGGCGCGAGGATGACGAGATTGCGGAGTACTTCATCACCACCGCCTTCCCGCCCACGGAGCGGCTTCGGGAGATCCTCGGCGTGCTAGAAGACGTCGAGACCGCCACGGTCCGGGACATCCTCGCGCACGTGAACCTGCCTCGAGGACAGGTGGAGAAGGCGCTGAAGCTGCTCGAGGTGGACGGCGCTGTGGGCCATGAACGCGGCCGATACTTCCGCACGCCGATGGCCTGGGCGCCTGACGAGGAGCGCATCTCCGGGGTGCTGGCCGTCCGGCGGCGTGAACTTGCCTCGATGCGCGCATATGTGGACACCGCCGAGTGCCGGATGGCGTACCTCGGGCGCCTCCTCGATGATCCTGCTGCGCACGAGTGCGGACACTGCGCCAACGACGGCGGTCGGGTGTGGCCCCGCGACGTGGACCATGACCTGGTCCTGGCCGCAATCCGGCTGCTGCGCGGCGACATCCGGGTGATCACCTCGCGCAAGCAGCATGCAAACGGGGCCAGGTTGAGCTTCGTCAACGAGGAGGGCCGTGCGCTGTGCGTCTACGGCGATGCGGGCTGGGGCCGTCGCATCCACCACGGCAAGTACGGCACCGGGCGGTTTGATGACGAGGTTGTAGCCGCGGCCGTGGCGGTGATCAGCATTGGCTGGCGGCCGAGCCCGTCGCCCACCTGGGTGACCGCCATCCCATCCACGGCGCACCGCACGCTCGTCGGTGATGCCGCGCAGCGGATTGCGGCTCAGCTTGGCCTGCCCTACGTGGAGTGCCTGACCGCCGCCTTTGACCGTGCCCCCCAGAAGGATATGGAGAACAGCGAGCACCAGGAGGCCAACGCGCGGCGCAAGCTGGGGATCCAAGGCGAGCTGGTGCAGCCCGGCCCGGTGTTGCTGGTGGATGACGTCGTGGACTCAAAGTGGACGCTGACCGTGGCGGGGGAGCTGTTGCGCTCGCACGGTTCCGGACCTGTGCATCCGTTTGCGTTCGCCGTTGCCTCGCAGCGCGGGGCATGATGGGCGCGATGTCAGACGATGCGCGAGCGATCCTGTTGCTCTGCTCCAGCGTTGCTGCGGGCCGGGGCGATGACGCGCGGCCGCTGGGACCCGCGGGCTGGGCGAAGGTGGCCGAGCAGCTGGATCGTGCGGCGATGGCGCCCGGGTCCCTCCTTCGGATGGGCGAGGCGGACTTGGCCCGGGTTCTAGGGGACGCCGTTGCCTCCTCCGAGGTCGTCGCCCGCCAGCTGGCACGGACCGGACAGTTGGCCATCGAGTTGGACAGGCTCGCGATGCGTGGCATCAGCGCGGTGACGCTGGCTGATGACGCCTACCCCTGGCGTCTGCGAGACCGCCTCGGGCCGAAGGCGCCGCCGGTGCTGTTCACGGCAGGGGATCGGTCCCTGCTGGACGCGGGGGGCGTGGCGATCGTGGGCTCGCGCGACATTGACGCGGCCGGGGAGTCATTCGCGGCGGACTTGGCGGCTAGCGCAGCCCGTGCGGGGCGTGCCGTGGTCTCCGGTGGCGCCCGGGGCGTGGACCAGACGGCGATGCGGGCGGCGCTGCACGCCGGGGGCACAGTCTTGGGTCTCCTGCCCGAGGGCATCGAGCGCCGCATCCGCGAGCCCGACACGCGCCAGGCCCTAGCGGACGGTCTCGTCGTGCTTGCGTCGCCGTATCACCCGGGCGCGGGCTTCACCGCAGGTGCGGCGATGGGCCGCAACAAGCTCGTCTATGCGCTCGCCGATGTGGCCGTGGTTGTCGCCAGCGCCGCGCGCACCGGCGGCACCTGGGCGGGCGCCGAGGAGGCACTCAAGGCGGCCTGGGTCCCGGTCTTCGTGCGAACAGCCGGCGACGTGCCCGACGGCAACCGCCTGCTGCTCCGCATGGGCGCGCAACCGCTTGACGCGCCAGAGGTACCCGACCCGACGATCGCGATGTCGTCCGATCGAGTTGCCGAGCCCATCGCCCCGTACGAGCAGACAACCTTGGGACTTGGTGACGGCTCCTAGCGGTTGCAGCTAGAGGCGGTCCTCCTCTTCAGGCGCCGCACGCCCGTCGCTGAGCATCTGGAGCGCGCAGTCGTTGCAGACCAGCTGCGGCTGCTCAGGCCAGACGAGACAGCCGCCGAGCTGCACCTCCCCGGCGTCCAGCTCCTGGCGCAGCTCGTCGCTGAAGGCCGGCAGGCCGTACGAGATGTGCGCCACATTGCGCGAACCGCACCGCGTACACGCCTGTTGCTTGCCTGCTTGGGTCACCTTGGGTTCAGTCGTGGGCACGGGCATCGCCTCCGCTACAGCTCAAGACTCTCCATCTCAGCATCAAAGTTGATGGCTGCGTCGCACTCCTCACAAATGGGCGGATCCCAATCTCCCGCCTCTGCCAAGTCCGAGCGTCCGCACGTGGAGCACACAAATGCGTCCGCGTCCGCGTCGTCCGCGACCTGCACGTCCGCGTGGTTCGCGACCTGCGCATCGCGCGCCGCAGGCTTGCCGCCAAAGAGCCAGGTCCAGCACATGCCGTGATCCTCCAGGACCGCCGTGCCACCTTGCGTGTCACACGGCGACCCCGACGCTGCTCAGCGGTTGTTCACCAGGACGTGGTGGTGACCTCCGACGTCACGGTGCGGAAGTTGTGGGTCAGCGCCTGCACCGTCTTGACGGCGCTCCAGCGCGGATCCACCGGCACGTCCCCCAGGGGCTCGTCGTACACCGCAAACCACGGCAGGCCGTGGGCCACGTACTGATCGTGGCTGGCCGGCGTCTTCGGCCGCGGCTCCCCGGTGAGGGCGGTCCAGAACGGCGCGGGCACCAGGTGGATCCAGATCCGTGCGGCCCGCGTGACGTCCCACGTCGCGGCGCCGTGGGGATCCGAGTACAGCTTCTGGGTCATGCGCCCGCCAGCGGCGAGGCCCATCGCCGGTGCGGCTGACTCCCGCAGGAGCGCCGGCGTCGCGGGCTGTTGGAGGATGAACGCGGAGTCCAGCCTGGCATACCGCGCCACGTGCGGCGGCTCCTCGGGGAAGCGCCCGGGTTTCGGCCCCGCCACCATGAGCTGCAGCCCGCCAATAAACTCGACGCCCGTCAGCTGGCCCTCCACCGTGGTGCCCGATCCCAGCGGCATGGCGACAAACTGGCTGATCGTCCCGTCGCCGGTCTTGAAGCCGTCCAGCCAGGGCTGCGGCGGCGTGACCAGGTAGTCCTCGCGCCCGGCCCTGATCTGTCCGTCAAGCGAATCCGCGTTGACTGCATTCACCATGCCCGCGCCCACCTTGATGGCCATCGGCCGCCAATCCGACGCGCTGAAGCTCAGCCACAGTGCCTCGGCTTGGTAGATGGGCACGACGATGCCGCCGCGCTCCCGCATGGCCACGGGCGCCCGATCACCCAGGCTCTCCACCGTGCGCAGCGGGAAGTTGCCGAGCCCTGGCGGCAGTGGCCACTCGCGCCCGTCGTCCGGGATGCGCAGCGTGCGCTGCAGGGTGATGGTGGTGGCGGGGACGTTGGGCAGCGACGGATCGCTGATGCGGATGGTGTCGCCCTGGATGGCGACGTGCAGCGGGGCGGTGTTGGTCATTGACACTCCAGTTCGGGTTGTGGCGGGATAGGGGATTGGCTGCCGTTTGGGTTCCACCGGCAGGCTCCTTTCGTTGGCGGTTACTCGGTGTCGGCGAGGTCTCGGATGAGCAGCTCGCGGGCGTAGGCGACGAGGCGGTCAACCCGCTTGGCGGCCAGCCGGGTGAGCGGGCGCTGAACCGTGAGCTCAATGCCGGGCTCCAGCACAATCCGCTCCCACTGGCTTCGCTGCGGCGCGGCCGGGCCTCGCATGTCTGGGGCGGCGATGACGGCAGGCGCCTCCTGGTCGGTCCAGCCTCGGGCAAGGGCAACGCTTGCTGCGCTGGGCGCGAGCGGCGGCACGGTGTGGATTGGGGGCCGGATCGTGCCGCGCACAAGTTCGACGTCGGCATCCGACATCGCGATCAGCCGATCCCGGATCTCGGCCAGCGGAAGATTGACGGCTCGAAGCCGGCGAAGCAGGTGTAGGCGATTGAGCGTGCTTGCTGGATACCTCGTCTTCTGACCCTGGCGCACCGGCGATGGCACAAGCCCTTGCGCCAGATAGAACCTGAGCGTCCGAACAGGCAGGCCCGAAGCTGCGGCAAGCGCCTGCAGCGTGTAGTCGGTGTCTTCGGCGGTTCGGTCATCACTCATATAGACAGTCTACATGGTAACTGGTACTACACAAGTGGCCACTTCAGGCGCGCCGAGGCGGCAACGCCCCGCGGCGGACGCCCCGGACGGTCACGGGTCATACACTGGGGTTATGCGCTACATCGAGGCGAACGGACTCCGCACCTCCCGGATTGGGCTTGGCACTTGGCAGTTTGGGTCCCGCGAGTGGGGCTACGGGGAGGCGTACGCCAGCGATGTGGCGCCGGCGCTCCTCCGGCGCGCGCTGGAGCTGGGCATCACCATGATCGACACCGCTGAGGCCTACGGCCCCGCCAAGAGCGAGCGGATCATCGGCGAGACGCTGCTGGATCCCGCCCTCGCCGTGCCCAGGCATGAGCGCAACGCAATCACCGTGGCCACCAAGTTCATGCCCATCGCCCCGGCGGAGCAGGTGGTGGCGTGGCAGTGCGCCGGGAGCCGTCGCCGTCTGCAGACAGACGCGCTGGACCTCTACTACGCCCATTGGCCAAACCCGTTTGTGTCGGCACGGCGGGTGATGCAGTCGGTTCGGCCGCTGGTGGCGCAAGGTCTGGTGAAGCGCGTTGCCGTGAGCAACTACACCTTGGCGGACTGGCAGCGGGCGGAGCGTGCGCTGCGTTCCCCCGTGGTGGCCAACCAAGTGCGCTTCTCGCTGATTGCGCCGGCCCCGGCCCAGGAGATGGTGCCCTGGGCAGCGGCCAACGATCGGCTGGTGGTGGCGTATTCGCCGCTCGGCCAGGGCATGCTCTCAGAAGGGCGTGACCCGTTTGGCGATGCGCAGACCTCGGGCATGCGGCGCCATATGCGGGTGGAGGGTCAAGCGGCGAGCCGGCTCGCGGCAGTGCGCAGCGTCGTGGGCGACGTGGCCCGCGCCAACAGTGCCTCGTGGACGCAAGTGGCGCTGGCGTGGGTGCTCGGCCACCCCAACACTGTGGCGATCCCCGGCGCCCGCACTGTGGAGCAGCTTGAGGCCAACGCTGCGGCCGCGGATCTGGTGCTGTCCGACGATGAGATGGCGCGGTTGAGCGAGGCGGCCACCGCCACGTGATCCGAGTGGGCGCAATTGGCGCAATCGGCGGAATTGGGCCGTACGGCGGTGTCCGCGGTAAGTGGCGCCTGCTAGCCTCGTGGTAATGCCCTCCCTCCACCCCGAGGATCCTCGGGAAGACCTCCTGGCCGATCTGGACCCCGAGCAGCGTGCAGCCGTGCTTGCCGTCCGCGGTCCGGTGGTGATCCTGGCTGGTGCCGGCTCTGGCAAGACGCGGGTGATCTCGCGCCGGACGGCCTACGCCATTGCCACAGGTGTGGTGCCGCAAGACCAGGCGCTGGTGGTGACCTTCACCGACAAGGCGGCAGGCGAGATGGGGGAGCGGCTGCGGCTGCTGGGCCTCCCGGGCGTTACCGCCCGCACGTTCCACGCCCACGCGCTGAGCCAGCTGCGCCACTTCTGGCCGTCCCGCCACGACGGGGAGGCGCTCCCCAACCTGCTGGACTCCAAGATCCCCCTGGTTGGCCCGCTGGCTCGGCACCTCCCAGGCAACTATCGGTTCCGGCCCGCCAAGGACATCGCCGACGAGATTGAGTGGGCGAAGGTCCGCAGGGTTGCCCCACGCGACTACGAGCGCGAGGCTGCGGCAGCCCATCGAGAGCCGCCCATCCCGGGCGATCTGCTTGCCAAGGTGTTTGACCAGTACGAGCGGCTGAAGGCCAAGTCCAACCGTCTGGACTTCGAAGACCTGCTGCTGGAGACCGTTCGGCTGCTGGAGGACGACCCCGAAGCCGCGGAGACCATCCGCGACCGCAAGTCCTGGATCAGCGTGGACGAGTACCAGGACACCAACCCGCTCCAGGAGCGCCTGCTGGAGCTGTGGATGGGGGATCGCTGCGACCTGTGCGTCGTGGGCGACGAGGACCAGACGATCTACACGTTCACCGGGGCGTCGGCTGGGTACCTGCGCTCCTTCGCGGGACGTTGGGCGGGTGCGCAGGAGCTCTCGCTCGTGCGGAACTATCGCTCATCGCCGCAGGTCCTGGCGTTGGCCAACAGGCTGATCGCGGCTGAGGGCCGCACGAAGCAGCTCGTTGCCACGCGTCCTGATGGACCGGACCCGGTGATCGCGAAGCACG
>JANYAA010000418.1 GCA_025355255.1 Chloroflexota bacterium
GTTCTGCGCAAGAACCTCGGCAGCCGCACCGATGAGGTGCTGGCGGCTGCGGCGAAGGTTGGCGACGTGCACGACCTCGAGGCCGACGGCGTCACCCGCGACACCGCCAAGGCCACCGTCGCTGAGACCCAGCGCCTGCTCAAGGCGGGCACCTACAAGTACCTGCTGATCATCGGCAACGACGACACCGTGCCCTATGTTCGTGTGGACAACCCGCTTGCGGCGTCCGAGAAGGCGGACCTCGCCGACTGGCAGCTGCCGGCCGAGTGGGTGGCCACCGACAACTTCTACACGGACCTCAACGCCGACAAGTACGGCACGCCTGACCTGCCGGTTGCGCGCATTCCGTCCAGCGACGACGCCGACCTCCTGCTCACCCAGCTGGGCGACATCGTCCCGCCGGACGGTGGCGGCTTTGCCCTGGTGAACCAGGAGCGCAAGGTCCAGGGCGCGCTGGTCACCTCGGCGATGAGCAAGCTCGCCCAGATCCGCCTCCAGTACACCCCGCCCACGGATCCGCAGAAGTTCGCGTCCAATTCGGACGCCAGCAATGCGCGCTATCTCTACGTGTTGCTGCACGGCATCGGTGTCGCCACCGGCGCTTGGTCCGCCAACACGGTGAGCTGGTCGCCGACCAACACGTCGAGCCCGCTGGACGACGAGTGGTCGCTCTCCGAGGCCAACCAGACCGACGGCGTCTCGGTGGACACCAACCCCACCAGCCACGGCGTTGTGCAGATTGGCGCCTGCTACGGCGCTTGGACGCTCGACACGATCCAAGAGCCCGTCCACAAGACGGCCGACAACGACCTTGCGCTCCACTACCTCAAGTCGGGTACGCGGGCGTATGTCGCGGACACGCACATCTCGTACAGCTTCCGGATGGCCCCCACCGATATCCCAATGGGCCGGACGGGCTTCGAGTACCTCTTCTGGAACGCGATCGCCGCGGGCCAGACGCCGATCGACGCATTCCAGACGGCCAAGGTGGGGATCGCCAAGGCGATTGACGACCTGGTTGCCGCCGGCGACATCGACACCGCCAACGTGAACCTCAAGACCCTCCACTACATGGTCTACCTGGGGCGCCCCTGATGAACCGCTTTCCCACCGTCGCTGCCGCCTGGACCGCCCTGCTCATCGCGGGGTTTGCGGTGGTGTTCCTCCTTGGCTCACCTGTCGCCACCTCGGCGGACGAGCTCCAGACTGCCCTGCACCCGGCCCCGCCGGTGAGCCAAGCCGTCGCCGAGCAGTCAGCCGCCACGATCATCAAGCTCCAGTACCCGACGTTCGACGGCAAGCCGTACACGGTCCGCAAGGCCACCGACTTCGGCGTGGACCACTGGGTCATCGAGTACTCGGACACCACCGGGTCAGCCCCGCGCGGCGTCCGCATCTCGATCGTCGTCAAGAGCGGCAAAGTGGAGATCGCCGCGTTCCCGTGATCAAACGCGGTGCGGGGGCGCACGTGCGGAACGGCCGCAATCGCCCCGCTCCAACCCGCTAGCCTGACCCGCATGAGCAGCCGCCTCGAAACCCTCGCCGCCATCGTTGACGCCTTCGTGCCCGCAGCGGACGGCCTGCCGTCCGCGAGCGCCCTCGGGATCCACACAAGGCTTCTGGCCGAGGTGGATGCGCTGGGCAGACCGGCCCTGCGCAAGCAACTTGACATGATGCTCACGATGGCCGGCAGCCCCATCGGCAACCTCGTGTTCTCCGGACGCGCCCACTCCGTCGCATCGCTGGATCAGGAGGCGCGCGAAGGCTGGCTGCGCAGCCTTGCGGACAGCCCCATCGCGCTCAAGCGGACCGCGTTCCAGGATCTCAAGCGCCTGACGCTCCTGCTTGCCTACGGCATCGAGGACTCGCCCTGGCGCGCCCGGTCCGGCTACATCCCGCCCGTCCCCGAAAGCCCCAATCTGAGCGCGGTCAATGTCCGGACGCCAACGGCAGGCGAGGTCATCGAGGCCGATGTCGCCATCATCGGCTCAGGCCCGGGCGGCAGCGTCACGGCGGGGATCCTGGCCGCGGCCGGCAAGCGCGTGGTCATCCTCGAGAAGGCCGCCATGGTCACCGAGGCAGGCTTCGGCGGCCCGGAGCTCGACGGTCTGGGCTCGCTGTTCCTTGACCGGGGTCTCGCGGCCACCACAGATCGCTGGATCGCCATCCGCGCCGGGTCCGCGGTGGGCGGCGGCGGCGTCGTCAACTGGAACTCGTCCCTGCGGGCGCCCGCGGCCGTCCGCGACGAGTGGCGGGCGGCGGGCATCGGGGACGACCTTGACGAGCACTACGCGGCCGTTGAGGCCGACATCCACGTCACCACCGACGAGAGCCCGCGCAACGGGCCGAACGCGCGTCTTGAGGCTGGCCTGGCCGCGCTGGGGCTGCCCTCGCAGACGATCCCGCGCAACGTCCGCGGCTGCACAGATTGCGGCCCGTGCGCCGTTGGCTGCAGGATCGGCGCCAAGCAGAACGGGCTTCGGACCTATCTCGCCCAGGCCTGCGCGGCCGGGGCCCAGATCTTGGACCGCTCCGAAGTCGTGCGGGTGCTTGTGGAGAACGGCCGCGCCGCAGGCGTCGTGGCCCGCGTGCCCGGTGGCGAAATCACCGTCCGGGCCAAGCAGGTGGCCCTGGCGGGCGGCTCCATCCTCTCCCCGCTGGTGCTGTTGCGCTCGGGCATCAAGACCGACACTGCCGGGCGGTTCCTGCACATGCACCCTGTGGTGGCGATCGCCGGGCTGTACGACGAGGACCTGGCGCCCTGGTCAGGCGTCCCCCAGAGCGTCATGAGCGACGCGTTTGGCGAGATCGAGGGCACGTGGGGCTTTCGGCTGGAGGCTGCGCCCACGCATCCGGGGCTCATCGCCAGCGGCTACCCCTGGTGGAAGAGCGCGGATCACCGCGAGCTGATGACGCACTGCGGCTCCGCGGCAGCGTTCCTCGCGATTGTCCGCGACCGCACCGAGGGCCGCATCGCGATGGCCCGCGACGGCGGGACGTCCATCCAGTACGTGCCTGGGGACCTGGAGAAGTCGCTGATCAGCCGTGCCACCGTGGAGCTGGCGAAGATCCACCGGGCGGCCGGCGCCACGGACCAGATCCCGCTGGTGACACCGCCCATGTCGCTTCGCCGCGGCGAGGCGTTTGACCCGTGGCTCAGCGCCCTTGGCAAGCGCCCCGTCACCGCCAACCGTGTGCTGCTGTTCACGGCGCACCAGATGTCGAGCTGCCGGATTGGGGTGGACCCGAAGACGTCCACAGCCAACCCGGACGGGCAGGTCCACGGGGTGCCGGGGCTCTACGTCACGGACGCCTCAGCGATGCCCACCGCGAGCGGTGTCAACCCGCAGCTCTCGCTGATGGCGATCGCCCGCCGGACGGCGATGCGGATGGCTGCCGCCAGCTGACAGGGCGAGGGCCTTCCTGTCACGGGATGACCGAAGCTCCTAGAGGCCCTCCACCGTGACGTAGACCTTGCGGATCGTCTCGTCGATGTCCCAGCGCCCGGACCAGCCTATCGGCAGGACACATACGGAGCCTGCGCCCAGATGCCGGACCTCGCCTGAGACGTCCGTGATCCGCGCGGCGCCCCGCAGGATGTGCACGATCTCGGTGTTGGGCCGATTGGTGATGGACCAGCCGCCCGGAGTGCACTCCCAAATGCCCACATTGAGGGGGCCCGCATCCAGGAGCACCCGCGTCCAGGTGGTTGGCGTGCCGGAGTCCGCGCCTGCACGGAGCCCAGTGTCTTCGAGCGGCCCAAAGAGGTCCGCCTCCGTGATGGCCAGCGACGCCGGCAGGATAGAGATCTCGGTCATCGGTTCCTCCTCGTCAGTGCGACGCGATCCGCTCAGCCAGGCTCCGTCCGGACGGCGGCTTGCCTGTGCGGGCGATCTGATCGTCAAGCCGGCCGAGCGCCCACTGCGAGTAGCGGATGCCGATGAACCGGAACGGCTCCGTCTCCCAGTTGCGGGACGTGTGGTTGGCCAGCGGCAGCTCGGTGAGCGGGCTCTTGGTCCCGGTGATGAGGTCCGCAACAAGGCGGCCGCCCAAGTTCGTGGTGGACACGCCATGGCCGATGTACCCGCGCGACGTCGCGAGCCCCGTAGCGGGGTCAAACGCCATCGTCGGGTGCCAGTCGCGCGGCATGCCCAGCGGGCCGCCCCACTCGTGGGTGAACTTGATGCCGGCCAGCGACGGGAACCACTCGCGGACAAAGCCCTTGAGCTTCTCGTGCGTGGGACCGTGGCGGTCGAACTCCGGCTTGATGGGCGAGCCAAAGCGGTATGGGGCGCCGCGTCCGCCAAACAGGATCCGCCCGTCCTCCGTGCGCGAGAGGTAATCCACGGACATCCGCGTGGACGCGACCACCTCGCGGTTGCTCCAGCCGATCTCGGCCCACTGGGCGTCGCTGACGGGCTCCGTGAGCACGATGAGCGAGTACAGGGGCACGAGCTGGCGATGGAGCTGCGGCAGCTCCGCGAGGTACGCCTCGCCCGCGAGCACCACGACGGGCGCCCGAACCTCACCCCGAGCCGTGATCAGCGCCGCCTTGCCCGATGCGTCCTTGGGCCGGAACCCCGCGGCCGCCGTGCCCTCGTAGATGACGACGCCCTCGCGCTCCAGCAGCCTCGCCAGCCCGCGGACGAGCCTGCCGGGATGGACAACGGCGCAGTGGTCCGCCACGAGCGCGCGCTGGGCGCCCGCGATCCGGATGCGGTCGGTGAGCTCCGAGCCCTCGATGATCCGGTACTTGTCGCCGAAGCCGAACTTGCGGTACTCCTCCAGCGCGCCGGCCAGCGACGGGAAGCCCTGCGGCCCGCGCGAGACGATGATTTCGCCGCCCTTGTGGAACCCCGCGTCAATGCCCTCGGCGGCCGTCACACGGCCAACCTCGTCCACCGCGTCGTACGTGGCCTGCTGTGTCCGGCGCGCCGCGTCCATGCCGTGGAGGCGGGCGAGTCGGCTCATCGAGATGTTGAGGTCCGGCGCACACCAGGCGCCGTTGCGCCCGGATGCGCCGAAGCCCGCAATCTCGCGCTCCACCACCACGATCCGCAGCGACGGGTCCTTGCGGTGCAGGTAGTACGCGGTCCAGAGACCGGTATACCCGGCGCCGAGGATTGCGACGTCGGCGTCCGTCGAGCCGTCGAGCGGTGGCCGGGGCGTCAGATCGTCGTCGGCGGTTTCAAGCCAGTAGGAGACGGCTGCTTGGTTGCTCATGGCGCGGAGCGTACGCGCACGACGCCTGCGTGCGCACGGTGTTCCGGGCGGAGCAACGAGTTGTACCCGCAGGGGATACGCTCGCGTCATCATCTCCCTCCCCACGAGGAGCCGACCGTGCCTTCCCAGCCCGAATCCCTGGCCGAGCTCTTCCGCTCGCTTGACCTCACGCTCACCATCCGCGCCCACAAGGAGGAAGAGGAGGCCTGGGCCTGCCTGATTACTCGCCCGGATGGCCGGACGTACGAGATCGAGATGGTCAGCTTCTTCGATGTCGATCCGGAGAGCGGCGAGGAGTGGGCCGTTGAGCCGACGCCCACGCGCGTCCTGAGCGTGTTGGCCGGGACGGATGTGGAGTCCGAGGACGAGGACGACGAGGGCGCCGCCGAGGAGACCGCCGCCGAGATCCGCGCGTTTCTGGGCGACGAGTCCTACGACCTGCTCCTTGAGCTGGACGAGGGTTCGTTTGGCTGATTTGGCTCGGCCGCGGCCACAACCGCGGCTAGCGCTCTAGGACGCGGTGAGCGCTGCCTCAAGATCGGAGTCCGACGGCTCAAGGAGATAGCGCCCGCCGGGCAGCACCACCACCGGCACGGCGAGCAGACCGTTGGCGTGCAGGATGTCGCGCGCCGCATCGTCCTTCCCGAGGTCAACCCACACGTAGGGCGTCTGCGTCCGGTCCAGGTATCGCCGCGTGCGGTGGCAGTCGCCGCAGCGCGTCGTGCCGTAGATGGTGAGGGTGTCGGGGTCCGGGATGGCGGGGATGTGGGCATGCGCGGTCATAGCCCCATTTTCGGACAGGTTGCCGTTCCGCGCCGCCCGTGCGGGCGAAACCGGCCTGCAAGGGTGGCTCCCGTGTAGAGTCACCGCGGCGCCCTATGCCATCGCAGCCACCCGCCGCACACCCGAGGACACGACCGTGCCGCTGCCCCCGCAGGCCCGCATCCCCGCCCCGCCGGACCCAATCCTCGGCCTGACCGAGGCGTTCAAGGCGGACCCGCGGCCCACCAAGATCAACCTGAGCTCGGGCGTCTTTGTGGACGCCACGGGCAAGACCCCGGTGCTTCCCACGGTGATCGAGGCAGAGCGCCGTCTGGCGGCGGCCGCCGGAACCAAGCTGTACCGGCCCATCGACGGCGACGAGGTCTATCGAAGCCTCGTGCGTGCGCTTGTGCTGGGCGGCGACCACGAGGCAGTCACGTCATGCCGATCGCTTGCCACGCAGACCCCCGGCGGGACCGGCGGCCTCCGCGTGGCCGCGGACCTGCTGCGCCAGACCGGCGCCTCGTCCACGCTGTGGATGAGCGAGCCCACCTGGCCCAACCATCCACAGTTGTTCAAGGCGGCGGGGTTCACCGTCCGCACGTACCCGTACACGGATGCGACGGGCCGGCGACTCAACGAGGCGGCGTTGCTGGGCGCGCTCGGTCAGGCTGAGCCGGGCGATGTCGTGCTGCTCCACGGCGCCTGTCACAACCCCACGGGCGTGGACCCGTCGGCTGAGCTGTGGCGCAAGATCGGCGACCTGATCGAAGAGCGCGGGCTGCTGCCCCTCGTGGACCTGGCGTACCAGGGCTTCGGCGACGGCCTGCGCGAGGACGCGGCGGGGCTGATGGAGCTGGTCCGGCCCGGGGCGGAGCTGCTCGTGTCCACCTCGTACTCCAAGACGTTCTCGCTCTACTCGGAGCGCGTTGGCGCGCTGCTGGTGGTCGCGCGCTCGGCCGAGGATGCCGCGGCCGTCCAGAGCCACGTCAAGGTCGCGGTCCGGGTGAACTACTCCAACCCGCCGGCCCACGGCGCAGACATCGTGCGGACAATCCTGTCGGACGACGTCCTGCGCCCGCAGTGGGAGGCTGAACTGGCCGGGATGCGGGCGCGCATCAAGGACAACCGGGCGTCCATCGTGGCAGCGCTCCAGACGCGGGCGATCCCGGGCGACTGGACGTCGATCGCCAGCCAGCGCGGGATGTTCGCCATGTTGAGTCTCACGCTCGAGCAGGTTGCGCGCCTGCGCGAGGTGCACGGCGTGTATGTGGTGGGCAGGGGCCGGATCAACGTGGCTGGCTTCACGGCGAGCAACCTGGATCCGTTCGCTGACGCCCT
>JANYAA010000228.1 GCA_025355255.1 Chloroflexota bacterium
GTGCTTGGCGGCCAACGTCTTCGTCCCCGTGACCAGACCCGGCCCTGGGAGCGGCGTGATGGCGTCAACCGTCAGCACCACGGGCTCGATGCCCGCGTTTCGCAGCTGGATGGGCTCGTTGTTCGCAAAGCCCGTCGCCGCGTCCACGGCGCCCTGCTGCAGGGCCGTGACCTGGCCGTAGTCGGGGAACTCCACGATGGTCACGTCGGCCGGCTTCAGACCCGCTGATCCAAGCAGCGCCTGGAGCATGATCCACGAGGACCCGTACTTGCCCGGGATGCCGATCTTCTTGTTCTTGAGATCCGCCACCTTGGTGATGCCGGTACCGGCCTTGGCAACCACGACGGACGGGAACTGACCGTAGATCGTGGACGTGTACACCACCGGGATCCCCTGGCTGACCGCCGGAATGACCGATGTTCCGTCACCCTCGCCGATGTCCACGGCGCCCTGACCCAGGAGCGTGATGAGGTCCGGATCCACCTTGTTCTGGAGCGTCACGTCCAGCCCGGCCGCTGCGTAGTAGCCGGCCTGCTGCGCCAGATAGAACTGGGCGAATTGGACGCTCGGGATGTAGCCAAGACCCACGGTCAACTTCAAGACCGACGTGGTTTTGGCGGGCGACGGCGAAGCCGCTGTACCGCAGGCGGCAAGGGCGAACGCTGCGGCGAGGGCAAGCACCGCTGGACGGCGCAGAGACAGGCGATAGACAAGACCGGGCACGATGGCGTGAACCTCCCTAGAGCGAACTTTGCCCGTCACCGCTCGCCAACCAGGCGGCGCTCGATGGCGATCATGACGAGATAGAGGCTGATGCCCATCAGGGCGAGGGTCATCAGCGTGGCGAACATGAGCGGGGTGTCGAAGAGGGAGGCGCGGGCGATGTTGATGAGGATGCCGAGACCGGTGTCGCCACCCGCCCACTCCCCCACGATCGCGCCGATGACCGCCAGCGTGATCCCCACGCGCAGCCCGCCCAAGATGGCGGGGAGCGCGCCCGGGACCTCGATGCGGGTGACGATCTGCCAGCCCGATGCCCGAAAGCTTCGGGCCATCTCGAGCAGGCGCTTGTCCACGGACCGGATGCCCACCATGGTGGCCACCGCAACCGGGAAGAAGACGATCAGCGTGCAGATGACGAGCTTGGAGAACAGCCCCGTGCCAAACCACAGGGCGATCAACGGCGCCAGCGCCAGCACCGGTGTGGCCTGCGCGGCCACGAGGTAGGGGCTAAGCAGCCGCTCGGCAAGCCGCGAGCGCGCGAGACCCACGCCGACGATGAGCGCCACGGTGGAGCCGAGGGCGAAGCCAAGCAGGACCTCGATCAGCGTGGTGGAAAAGTGCGGCCACATCGTCCCGTCGGCCCAGGCCTTGACGAAGCGCTGCAGCACCGTGAGCGGCCCCGGCAGGACAAACGGCGGGAAGCCGCTCACGACGATGACGACCTGCCAAACGACAACGAAGACCGCCAAGCTCAGGACGATGGGCCACACCGTGGCGGCGAGGCGGCGTGGGCCGGGGCGCCGAACAGTCACGCTCGCGCCCGCCCTCACGCTCATTGCGGGTCCTCCGGCCGGAAAGGGTCAAACCAGGCAGGCGTGCCGGGCTCGGTCTCGGCGTGGCGGCGAGCAGGGGCGCCACCCAGCGGCAGACCTGCGGGGATGGCCAGACGCGCCTCCTCCATGGCGATTGCGTCGTCAGTCGTGTCGACGAGGTGCGACCGGACATCCGCGGCCAGCGACGAGACAACCGCGGAGTCCAGGTCTGTCAGCCGGCGGGGCCGCGGCAGATCCACGGTGATCTCCGCGAGAACCCGCGCCGGCCGCGGCGAGAGCACCACAACGCGGTCCGCCAGGAAGATCGCTTCGGGGATGCTGTGCGTGACGAGCACGATGGATGTGCCCGTCCGCTCCCAGAGCCGGAGCAGCTCCGCGTTGAAGCGCTCGCGGGTCAAGGCGTCCAGAGCGCTGAACGGCTCGTCCAGCAGCAGCAGGCTGGGCTGCAGCGCAAGTGCTCGGGCGATGGCGACGCGCTGTCGTGTTCCTCCCGAGAGCGTCCCGGGCCGGGCGCTCGCGTGCTCACGCAGGCCCACCAGGCCCAGCAGGTCCGACGCGCGCGCAGCCTGCTGCGCCTTCGGCCAGCCGGCCAAGCGCATCGGGAACCGCACGTTCTCCTCGGCGGTCAGCCAAGGCAGCAGCCGTGGCTCCTGGAAGACCACGCCAACACGGGGATCGGGCCCAGTGACGGGGTCGCCGTCAATCAGGACGTGGCCAGCGTCGGCCGGGATAAGCCCGCCCAGCACCCGCAGCAGCGTGCTCTTGCCGCAGCCGTTGGGGCCGATGAGGGCCACCACCTCGCGCGGGCGGATCGACAGGCTGACGGCATCCAGAACATGGGCGGGGCGGACGCCGCGGAAGGAGAGCGAGACGTGGTCAGCCCGGACATCGGCACCCTGAACCGGGGCATTCGGGCGCACGTCAGCGTGGGACGGGCCTGCCGTCTCGGGCTGCTCCAGCGGATCCATGCCACCTCCGTGCGTGCAAGGCGCAACGGGGCAGGCGGCCGCCACGCGCCCAACAAGGGCGACGGCCACAGCCTTCTCTCATCCGGACTGTACCGTCGGCTCCGGTTGACCAGGCGGGCCTGGCGTCGGATCTGCTGCACCCCGCGGTCTCGTGGATCGCGGAGCCGCTCGTGGGCTTGCCCGGCTGACGCCGGTCGTACCACCGGTAGGGAGTTGCACCCTGCCCCGAAGGCTCTGACGGGATGCTACCACCGCGGCCGGTGCTACTCGGCGATCCGCCGCAGCACCCCTCGCAAGGCACCTCGCAAGGCCGGGTAGAGCGCGCGGTACGCCTCGTACCCCACATCGTGGGTGGCTCGGTGCGCGGGGTTTGGCGCCAGGCGCCGCGCTACCGCGGTCATGGCCCCAACCGCCTCGACAAGCCCGCTCGCGGCGCCACTGCCGGCGGCGGCCAGGATCGCGGCGCCCAGCACAGCCGTCTCGCCAACAACAGGGATGGCGACGGGCACCCCCAGCACGTCGGCCTTGATCTGGCCCCACACGTCGCCGGGTGTCGTGCGCCCAGCCAGCCGAAGCTCGAGGACAGGGGCACCTGCGGCGGCAAGTGGCTCCGCAACGCTCCGCATGGCGTACGCGGCACCCTCGAGGACAGCCCTGACAAGGTGGCCGCGGCCGTGCTCCAGCGCCAGGCCGGAGAACGCGCCGCGCGCGGCATCGTCAAACACCGGTGCCCGCTCCCCCGCCAGGTAGGGCAGGAACGTCACGCCGCCAGCCCCGGCGGGCACAGCGGCCGCCTCGGCGAACAGCTCCTCCACCGTCCAGCGATCGCCGAGGACAGCGCTGCGCAACCAGTCCACTGATGCGCCAAGCGCGGCCATCGCCCCACCAACTGCCCAGCGCCCGGGCAGCGGCGCCGGGGCGCAATAGAGCCCGGGCACAGCCACCGCGTGATCCGCGTAGATGGCGATGCCACCGCTGGTGCCGCCCGTGTCAACCGCGTCACCAGCGTAGCGAAGCCCGGCGCCCAACATGCTGGCCGCGCCATCGTTCACCCCGGTGACGACCGGTATCCCAGCGCGCAGCCCCAGCGCCGACGCCGCAGAGGGCCGCAGCGCGCCGAGCGGCGAGCCAAACGGTTGCCCGGGTGGCACCTTCGCGGGCGGCACCCCGGCCAGGGTCAGCGATGCGGTGTCTGGCCCCGCGTCATGCGCCTGGGTTGACGTGGCAGCAACGCCCGTGAGCCACAGCCCCAGCGCGTCGCAGGCAGGCAGCAGCCACGCGGCGCGGTCCACGACATCGGGCTCCGTGCGCGCCAGCCAGGTCATCGACGGCAGGAAGCCAAACCCTGCGGCCCGCACCCGGCGGTCCTGCCACGTGATCGCGGGCCGCAGCGCATCGCCCGCGGCGTCCACGGCCACCAGGGTTGGCCCCTGTGCCACGCCGCAGATGCCCGCCACCGCCGCGGGATCCACCCGAAGCGAGCGCACCGCGGCCGCCACCGCGGCCCACCACGCTGCTGGGTCCTGCTCCGCGCGCCCATCCGGGCCGAAGTCTGTGGGGTAGCCCGCCCGGCCAATCCCCATCAGGCGCCCGTCCACGCCAATGGCAATCGCCTTGGCCTCAGACGTGCCGAGGTCGATGCCGATGACGACAGGGGCTCCCGAAGCCTCAGCCACGGCCAGCCACGTCCTCGGGGAGCAGGAACCAGCGGAGCGCCTCAAAATCGGCGCCAACGGCATCGGCCGCGAAGGTTGGCGCAGCCAGCGCGTCGGCGGGAGCGCCCAACAGGAGCCGCGCCTCGGCCAGGTAGTCAGCCAAGCGCGACTCGGGCTCGCGATGACGGTGCTCAGGCCATGTCATCACGCCCTCGGCGTATGAGATGTCGCGCAGGGACGCCGGCGGCTCTGGCACACCGCCGCGATGTCGCCAGAGCCCAGTGGCCGCGTTGAACGCGTACTGGGGCAGCAGCCGCCACCCCTCGGCCGCCACAAGGTCCACGGCGTCCAGGATGTATTCGAAGACGGCCTCGCTGATGAAGTAGTTGAAGTTCACCCGGACCCAGCCAGGCTTGATGCCTTCGCAGCCGCGCGTGATCTCGCGCTCAAACGCGTGGGATCGCTCGATGTCGATGCCCAACAGGCGGTGCCCGTACGGCCCGGCGCAGGAGCAGCCACCGCGAGACTGGATGCCGAACAGGTCGTTGAGCAGCGCCACCACGTAGTTGTGGTGGAGATACCGGCCGTCGTGGCGGACGACGAAGGACACGATCGAGAGCCGCTCCGCGCTGTGGCTGCCGAGGATCTCAATGGCCGGGTTGGCCTCCCAGCGGTGCAGCGCGCGGTGGATGAAGTGGGCCTCGCGCTCGCGGATGGCGTCCGCGCCCACGGCGGCCTTGAGCTGGAACACCAGCCCCGCGCGGATGGACTCCACGATGGCGGGGGTGCCGCCCTCCTCGCGGTGTTCCGGGTCCTCCACGTACACGTGCTCAAGCGGGTTCACATACAGCACGGTGCCGCCGCCGGGCATCGCCGGGACGCGGTTGCGGAAGAGCTCCCTGCGGGCGACGAGAACGCCTGGCGTGCCCGGCCCGCCGATGAACTTGTGGGGCGAGATGAAGACCGCGTCCATGTAGGCGTCGGGGTCGCTGTCGTCGTCCATCTCGATGGACACGTACGGCGCGGCGGCGGCGAAGTCGAAACAGGCCAGCGCACCATGCTGATGGAGCAGGCGGGCGATGCCGCGCGTGTCCGACACGATGCCGGTGACGTTGGAGGCCGCCGAGAGGCTGCCGATCTTGAGCGGCCTTGCCGCGTAGCGCTCAAGCTCCTCGGCCAGGCGGGCTTGGTCAATCTCGCCGTCAGCGTCCTCGCGGATGGTCACCACCTCAGCGATGGATTCGCGCCACGGCAGCTCGTTGCTGTGGTGCTCGTACGGGCCGATGAAGACCACCGGCCGCTGATCCGCCGGGATGGACGCGCGGAAGCCATACCGATCGTCCATCTCGGATGGGATGCGGATGCCCAGCACGTCCACCAGCTTGTTGATGGCCGCAGTGGACCCAGAGCCCGTGAAGATCACCGCATGGCGGTCGTGGCTGCCGCCGACCCCGTCCAGCACCAGCCGGCGCGCCTCCTCGCGGAAGCGGCTCGTCTGGAGCCCCGTCCCGGACGACTCGGTGTGCGTGTTCGCGTAGAGTGGCAGGACGTTGTCCCGGATGTAGTCCTCAAGGAAGCCCAGGCTCCGGCCGGACGCCGTGTAGTCCGCGTAGGTCACACGTCGGGTGCCGAATGGGCCAGCCACCGCCTCGTCATCGCCAATCACGGACGCGCGGACAAGCTCGACGAGCGAAGACTGGGAGTCCATCGCTGTGCAGTCTAGGGACGCCGCGCCCAAGGCGCTTGCGGGTCAGGGCGTGGCGCTGGGTGTGGGGAGCGGCGTTGACGTGGGCGCAGGCGTTGGCGTAGGCGCCGGGGTGGGCGCCGGTGTTGGCGTAGGCGCAGGCGTCGGCCGAGGCTGCGGTGTGATTGCGGTGATCCGGTACGGCGCGAGGTCGGCGTACTGGAAGTTGTTCAGGTCCACGCCGCCGCTGATGCCAGGCACCGTACCCGAGCTTGTGTACTGCCAGGTGGCCCATCCGTGGCCGGCCCAGTTTGCCGCTGGGACGGTTGGAGCACTGGCGGTGGTCCAGTTGGCCACCCAGAGCGCAGCACCACGATTGGCCGGGTCTGTGGTATTGCCCAGCTTGGTGCTCCATGGCGACGGGCTGGTGTAGATGATGATCTCCAGACCCGTCTCGTACCAGACCTCGTCGGCAAAGGCCTTGACCCAAGCCTGCAGCTGGGCGGGCGTCAGCGTCCCGAAAGACTCCAGGTCCAGCACCGGCAGCAGGTCGCCAACCTTTAGCTTCGCCGAGGCGATAAACCACGCCGCCTCAGTCGCACCACTGCCCTCTCCGGTGGCATCCGGCCGGGCAAAGTGGTAGGCGCCGGTCACCAGACCCGCTGCGGTGGCGCCGGCCCGGTGCGTCGCGTAGCGGGGATCCGCATACCCGGTCCCCTCAGACGACTTGATGAAGACGAACTTGCGGCCCGATGCAGCCACGGATGCGTAGTTCACACCGGATTGCCAATAGCTGACGTCGATCCCCTGCATATAGGGGTCCGGCGTGGGCGTGGGCGTAGGGGCCGGGGTGGGCGTGGGCGCGGGTGTCGCCACCGGTTTCGGAGTCAGGTTTGGTGTGGGGGTTGGCTTGGGCGCGGGTGTCGGGGTCGGCTTGGGCGCGGGTGTCGGGGTCGGCGCGGGCACAGCGGCAGCTGGCGGGGCGGCGGCGAGAAGCACGCGGGCGACGTAGACATAGTTCACGCCGTAGAGCGCGGTGACGCTCTGCCCGTTGATGCTGACGATTCGGTACCAGCTGAGGCCCGTGGTGCTGGCGCCACAGCCCGCGGTCCAGGTTCCGCCGGCAACGGAGCCATTCGAGACCACCTTGGCGCTCGACCCGAGAGACGCCTTCTTGGCCGCCGTGGTGGAGGGGCTCACTCGCACGCCGACACCGCTGCACTGTGCATACAGGGTGGTGGTGACGCTGACAATGTTGAACATCACAACCGCCGCGTAGACATACGTGACGCCATAGAGCGCCTTGACGCTCTTCCCGTTGATGCTGGTGATCCTGTACCAGGCGGTGCCTTTGCGGGTTGCCCCAGCACACAACGTGGAATACGCGCCGCCACTAACGGTCGAAGAGGCAACCACCTTGGTTCCTGCGGTGAGCGTCGCCTTGCGGACCGCTGTGGAGTTGGGCTGTGTCCGCACGTTGACCCCGGAGCATCGCGCAGCCAGCGTCCACGTGGAGGCGGC
>JANYAA010000233.1 GCA_025355255.1 Chloroflexota bacterium
GGGTGCCTTGAGCAGCGTCCGAATGTCGGCGAACTGCAGGCTGCCGTCCACCAGCACAGTGCGGTTGCCGTCCCGGTTCATCGCCACTGCGAGGTTGTAGGCAAGCGTGGTGCGCCCGACACCGCCCTTGGGGGCGAACACCGCAATCACGCGAGCGGGTGCAACAGCGGTGGCCCGCGAAGCGTCTGCCGCCACCTGCTGGATGCGGTTGATCAGCTCGAACCCGGTGAACGGCATGGCGAGCACAGCCGTGATGCCAGACTCCGCCGTGGCTTGCAGGGGATGCTGCGGCACCGTCAGCACGATCAGCGGGATGCCGATGCGCGCCTCGTGAAGGTGGCGGATGAGGGCCCCGCCCTTGAGCGACCCCTGCAGGAGGGCGTCCACGATGAGCACGTCAGGGCGGTGCTCGTTGACCGTCGCGGCGACCATGCTGCCGTCGGTGACGACATCGATCAGCCGGATGGTCTCCTGGTTGTTCAGCAGCCCACGGATGTACTGGGCTACTTGCGACACGTCCTCAACAACGAGGACGCGGATCTGGTCGGGCATTGGGCCGACTCTACCACGATGTCCCGCCGCCGAAGGGGTGGCCAAATGGCATGCGAGACAACCCCAAACGTGGGGTTGACGGCGCCTCCGACTGGATCTCTAGGGGCGTTGCGCGATCAGGAGGACACGGTCAGAGCGGCTGTCGAGCGGGTCCAGCTCGTACCCGCCGGCGACCAGCTCAACCTCGAGGCCTGCAGCCTCGGCAAAGGCAGCCAGCTCGTCGGGATCCACTAGCCGGAGCACGTCCTGGCGGACCCACCGGGCCGCGGGCTCGCCCTGCACGGATGCCTCGAAGATCGTGGCCAGCCGGACGACACGCAGCGTATGGTCGTACCAGGCGGCCCCAGTCTTGGTCACGGTGCGGCCGGTGCCCGGCTCGTCGCGCACCCATTCGAGGACAAGGCGCCCGTCATAACGGGCGAGGTCGTCGGCGTCGGGCAGCCAGCAGTCCACCACAGCAATCCCGCCCGGCGCGAGGTGGGCGGCCAGCGTGGCGACGGAGGCCGCCTGATCGGCACGGCCGCCGAAGAGGAGGATCGAGTTGAGCGGGATTGCGGCAAGCCCGTAGGAGCCTGCATCTGGGAGCCGAACGGTGCGCGCATCGCCCTCCACGAGCTTGAGGCGGTTGGCAGCGGCTCGGCCGGCCGATGCCGCTCCTCCACGAGCCCGGGCGAGCATCGCCGGATCCATGTCCACACCGGTGACGGCAAAGCCCGCAGCGGCCAGGGGCACAGCAATTCGGCCGCTGCCGACGCCCAGCTCGAGCACCGGGCCACCCGTCCTGCTCGCTAGCGCGAGATACAGGTCGAGGTCGCCCGGGTCGTCGGCGAGGTCCAGGTCGTACAGGCGGGCCAGCGCATCGGCCGCGGCAGCCTCGGGCGCAGCGTTCGTCGAGCGCGTCACCGATTGTCGGCCCCCTGCCAGCGGATCGGGTCGCCAGAGAGGCGCTTCTTCGCCAGCGCAGAGATGGCTTCCAGCGCGATGCGGTTGGCGGCCATGGCGGTCACCTCGGCGTGGTCGTAGGGCGGCGAGACCTCCACGATATCCATGCCGGCGATTGGCACCGCCCCGGCGATACGCCGAACGGCCCGCAGCACCTCGCGCGGCAGCATCCCGCCGGGCTCGGGTGTGCCGGTGCCCGGGGCGCTGCCGGGGTCAATCACATCGATGTCCACGCTGATGTACACCGCATCTGGCCCGTCGAGCGCCTCGGCGATCGCGTCGTCGATGACCGCCTCGGCACCGCGCTCCTCAATCTCGCGCATCAGGTGCCAACGCAGCCCGTGCTCCTTCATCCAGGCAAAGGTCTCCACAGGCGGCCAGTATCCGCGCAAGCCAACCTGCACAAAGTTGCTGCCCTTCACGGCACCCGATTCGATCAGCCGCCGCATCGGCGTCCCGTGGCCGGCCAGCACGCCCCAGTCCTCGTTGGCGGTGTCGGCGTGGGCGTCGAAGTGCACGATGCCGATGGAGCCCGGACGCCGCACATCCGCAACCGCCGTGGCGGACGGCCAGGTGATGGAGTGGTCGCCGCCCAGAACAATTGGGATCGCGCCGGTGGCCGCCACCTCGCGGACCTTCTTGTAGATGACTGCGTGGGCGCGGGCGGGCCAAGCCGGCACGATGGGCGCGTCGCCGGCATCCACGACGGTGAGGATCTCAAACGGCTCAACACCGAGCTGGAGCGAGTGGATGGAGCCCGAGGTGTACTGGGCCTCGCGGATCGCGCGCGGGCCAAATCTGGCGCCCGGGCGGTGGCTCACTGCGTCGTCAAAGGGCGCGCCGACGATGGCGATGTCCGCCTTGCGAGCACGCAGCTCTGCCGCGTCCGGGACGTACGGCAGGCGCATGAACGACGGCATGCCGACGTAGGTGGGCAGATCGAAGTCGCTGAACGCCTCGAACTCGCGGTCCCAGCCGTTGCGCGCCGCGAAGTCGATGTCACCCTCGTGGTGGGGACGCTCGGCCACGGTGTTCCTCCGGAGGCGTACTGCCCGATAGCGACCGCAGGGTCGCCACGACGAGCCTCGCCTTCCTTTAGGGCGCCGCCGGTTCGGAACTCCGTCCAGCGGGGCGCGCCGGGCCGCATGGTACCCGTTTGCGGGGCCGGACGGCATGGGGTGGCCGTCAGGCGCGGCTCAGGCGTCTTCGAGTGCCCGGCGGAAGGCGACGATGTCCTCGCCGTCGCCCTCGTAGTCCGCGTATGCCGTCGTCCCGTAGACGCGCACCGTGCCTGGCCCGTCGTCCACGCGGAAGCCGAGCGCTTGATGGAATGCGATCGACTGGCGGTTGCCCGCCCAGGTGATCGCACGCAGCTCCCGGACGCCTCGCGCCCGCAGGTCGTCGGCGAAGGCCGCGTACAGCTGGCGGCCAAGGCCGCGTCGCCGTATGTTCGGGCTGGCGGCAACCATGTGGATGTAGCCGATGGCCGGGTCGTCAGGGCTGATGAAGCCGATCAGGAACCCAGCGAGCGCTCCGTCCGCGGTTTCCGCGATCCACGAGCTGCTGGTGTAGTGCTGGAGCCACAGACGCGGCAGCAAGTGGCGCAGACGGCGCCCGCCCCACCAGTCGTCAACGACGCGGATCAGCCGCGCGTGGTCCGCCTCGACAGGGCGACGGAAGCGGATGTCGCCGTCAGCCACGGCCGTGACGCGCCCTACGCCTCGCCGCGGAACTCACGCCAGGCCGCCTCAACCCTGGTCGGGTCCAGCAGCAGGTCCAGCGCGGTCTGGGCTACCAGCGTGGCGGCCGTCAACACGGTTCGGTCTGCGCGAGGGGTTGCCGCAGCGTCGCGAAACTCGATGGTGTGGCCCGGGATGGCGTGGTCCGCGATGGCGAGATCCGGATGGATGGCGGGCACCGCCCAGGACACGTTGGCCATGTCCGTTGAGCCCGACGTCGGGTCCTTGCCCTGGTCCTCGATGCCCAGCGCAGCCGCGTTGGCCACCCAGAGGTCGGCAATCGTGTGGTTGTGCTTCATCGTGCTGGCGTAACCCGAGTACTCCACGATCACCTCAACGTCGGCTGCCTTGGCGGCCGCCTCGCAGAGGCTGGTGAAGCGCGGCTTCATCACTTCGTCGTAGAAGACCCGGTCCGCCGAGCGGATCATGAACCACGCCTTCGTCCGCGACGGGATGATGTTGGCGGCCGTCCCGCCTTCCTGGATGATGCCGTGGACCCTGCAGTGCGGCGGCAGTTGTTGGCGCCACAGGCCAACCGAGACGAAGAGCGCGATGAGTGCGTCAAGCGCGTTGCGGCCCATCCAGGGGTCACTCGCCGCGTGGGCCGCAAACCCTGTGAACGTGACTTCAACGTCCTCCGAGGCAAGCGGCGCCGTCTCAACGCGGTTTCGATCACACGGGTGGTACAGGAGCGCGGCGTCCAGACCCTCAAAGAGGCCGTCCCGCAGCATGATCTCCTTGCCGCTCCCCCGCTCCTCGGCCGGCGTGCCGAGGAAGACCACCTCGCCCGCCCAGCTGTCGCGGACGGCGGCCAGGGCAATGGCGGCGCCAACCCCTGAGGCGGCCATGGTGTTGTGGCCGCAGCCGTGGCCGAGGCCGGGCAGGGCGTCGTACTCGGCCAGCACGCCGATGCGCGGCCCGTTGGGACCCTTGCCGCCCGTGATCCGGCCGCGGACCGCCGTCTCGAGGCTCCCCGCCGGCCGCTCCACGGTGTACCCGTGACGCTCCACTGCCTCGGCAACCCATGCGGCCGCCATGCGCTCCTCAAACGCGGCCTCGGGGTTCGCGTGGATCCGGTGCGAGAGGTCCAGCAGCTCCGCCCTGACGTCCTCCACGGCGGCGGCGGCCCGCGCCTTCACGTCGCTGAACGGCTCAGCCGGGCGGTAGCTGGTGGGGGGCAGGGCGTCGGCCACGGGGTCTCCTAGCGTTCGGCCGAGAGGGTCAGCTCGGCCAGGACGAAGATAGCGGTGAGAAAGAGGACGATGGGCAGGCCAAAGGCATCCACCACGCGCAGGACGACGAGCGTCGCAACCAGCAGGCCAACCCAGCCGCCGCGGCGGAGCGCCCGCACCCAGTCGCCCCGGTACGCGATCCGCCGATGCCGCGCGAAGACGAGCAGCCAGGCCAGGGGCGAGGCGGTGAGCCCTGCGGCAAGCCCCATTAGCGCGGCGCCGATGTAGCCGGCCGAGTGATCGATGAACGGGTCGCGGGTGGCGACCACCACGCCGACGGCGACCCATGCGGCGACGGCCAGCCCGAGCAGCGCCAGGTTCGCGAAGCGGTCGCGCATCTCCATCGAGGCGAGTGTACGGGCGTCGAGCGCTGCAACGCTCAGCATTCCGCAGCCGCGTCCAGCGCCGCGAGCGCGGCGGGCAGCTCCCCGATGTCCGTGATCACCAGATCGGCCGCCACCGATGCGTCGCGTTCGCTGGCGGGCAGCGGCGAGTCCGCCGGTCTGGCGGTCAGCCAGGCGGCACGCCACCCAGCGCCCTTGGCGCCCACGACATCCGCCGCCCAGTCGTCTCCGACGTGAAGCACCGCGCCCGGCGCCGGATTGCCGAGCGCCTCGCGTGCGGCCGCGAAGATCCGCGGGTGCGGCTTGATGGTGCCCACCCGCTGCGACACGACGATGGCCTGGAGGTATGGCATCCAGCCTGCCGCCGCTGCATAGCGGTCGATGGAGGCGGCGAGCGGCCAGTTGGACAGAATGGCCACGCGGTGACTGCCTGCCAGGGCGCGGATCACGCCGAGCGCCGCCGGGTGGGCCGGCACTGCCGTGACAAACGCCGCCGAGTAGACATCTACAGCCCACGTGATCTCGGCCTCATCGGATAGGAGCGCCGCCGCAACATCGTTCCAGCGGTCTTCTCGGGCTGGGACGGGCATCCCGCGGAGCCGCGCGAGGATCCGGCCAATCCGCAGCGCCATGTCCACTTCGCGGAACTGCGGCACCTCCTCGCGGAACTGGCGCTCACGCTCCTCCGCCCAGAACGCTCGCACCGTGGCGACGTCGAACGGCCCAAGTCGTTCTGCCATCGCCTCCACCGTGGC
>JANYAA010000234.1 GCA_025355255.1 Chloroflexota bacterium
CGCCTCGGCCGCCGCGCTCTGCCCGTGGTGGGCGTAGACGCCCCTCGTTCCCTCGTCATACGGCGGGTCAAGCAGCACGGCGCACGAGCCCCCCGCGCCGGATCGGCCTCCGCTCGATCCGAACATCACCGTCGGGGTGACGACGCGCGTCCAGTCGCCGCACATGACGAGGGACCGCGACAGGCGGGCGGATATCGGGCGGAACACGTCCCGCAGCCACTGCCCGTCGTTCCCGGCGTGCAGGAGCTGGCGGTGGATGCCCTGCCCGTCGTTCCCGGCGCGCAGGAGCTTGCGGTCCTCGACGCGCCACGGACCGGAGCCGCTGCACCAGCCGCCCCCGATCCAGAGTCCGATGCCCCATATCCACCATCCGGCGGCCCTCGCGTCGAACCAGTCCGGGTCCCCCTCAAGGCTGCGCGTGATGTCCACCCGCTGGCCCACGAGCCACGCGTGGCGGGCGTGCAGGTCGCTCTCGGTCGCCGGATAGTCCGCCCACCGGGCCACGGCGTCGGGGTCCTTCGCCATCGCGCGCCAGGCGTTCGCCAGCAGGCCGTCCGAGTCGTTGACGATCTCGCGCCCGCGGAACGGGACCGGCCGGGCGAGCAGTACGGCCAGCGACCCGGCGAAGGGCTCGATGTAGCGGGCGGGTTCCCCGAGACGCGCCCACACCTCGGGGGCGACGCGGCTTTTTCCGCCGAAGTAGGGAAACGGCGCCTTCAGGTCCGTCACGACGCGGCCCGCCACTGGTGCAGCTCGAGGCACGCCAGGAAGGCCGACCAGTCGCGGTCGCCCACCTTCGCGTCAAGGAGGCGCGTCCCGCTGTCGGTGACGTGGATGATCCCGTGACGGGTGATGGGCGGCAGGGGCCGGCGGGCCGGGTCGCCCGCGTCCGCGAGGAAGTCGGCGTTGCTGTAGGCGGCGAGCTGCAGCCGGTGGTCGCTGTAGACGCGGCCATCTGGCCACGCGACAGACTTGCCGGTCTTCCAATCGAGCAGCCAGACCTCGCCGTCCAGCTCGGCGATGAGGTCCACCGTGCCGCCGTAGCCGCGGGTCTCGGAGATGGTGAACGCCTCCACCTCGAGCACGCGCAGGCCGCGCTCGCGGACCGCCTGGTTGAGCCACGCCCGCGCGCCCGACACGGCGTCCGCGTCGCGCGGGTCGATGTCGGCGGGCTCCCGGCGCAGGACCGACTCCACGGCCGCGTGGATGCGCGTGCCGCGGTCCATCGCGGAGGTGGACAGGGTGGTGAGCCACTTGACCGCCGCGTCCGCCTTGCCGGCCTCCCGATCCTCGATGAGGCGCTCGGCGCTGGCGATGGCGGACTCGGCCACCTGGGCGAGCTTCCAACCCGTCAGCGCCGGCTTGTCGAGGACGCCGGTGACGGTGGTCACGCCCGGCCACGGCCCGCGGCCGTCGAAGTAGTACAGGTGGCGCGGGGTCCGGTGGACGCCGACGCCGGGCACGGCGGTCTTGCGGGGCGTGGTCATGCGGGGTCCTCCGGGCTGCACTCGAGGCACGTGAACCGGCTCCCGCGGCGCACGTGGTGGAAGGTGTGGGCGGCGTAGTCGGCGCACTCCACAGACAGGTCTGCCTCGCGCGCCTGCGGGCGCGCGTGTCCCCCGTCACTCATGTCACTCTCAGAGTGAAGTGAGTGATGGGGGGGAGAAGAGAGATCAAGCGTCACTTTGGCCACGGAGTACCCGCCCGTTGTGCGCGCGACGGCCCCGTCGGCGACCAGTCGGGACACCATGTGCTGGACCGCGGTGCGCTCCATGCCGAGCTCGTCGGCGATGGCCTTGGGAAAAACCGGCCCCACCTCCTCGATGAGCCGGTAGACCTCGGACCGCTCGAACGATCCGGCCGGCAGCGACGCCGGCGCCGAGGTCCACAGCCCGTCGGCGAACTGCACCGGGATCTCCTGGTCCGCGATGTCCCGGCCCGTGGTCTTGATGACGCCGAACCGCTCGAGGCGCTTGCGCTGTATGACGACGATGGTGTCCACTGACCCCGTGATGCCGTACGTGCCGGACACGCTGGCGAGGAAGTCGTCTGACGCATCCTTGCGGGCGTGGTGGACGATGACCAGGGCGACGGCCCGGTCGCGGAACAGGTCCTGGAGGCCGCGCATAGCCTCCACGTCCACCTCGTAGGCGTTGCGCCGGCCGTCGGTGCCGCCGCGCGCCTTGCCGAGGGTGTCCACGGCCACCATCACCGCGTCGGGGTGATCCCTTAGCCACGCCTCGATCTCCCCCTCGAGCCCCTTGCCGATCTGCTGCGCGGACCACCGGACCTCGAGCCTGCCGCGCGGCATCGTCCGCCCGGCCAGCACCTTGCGCAGCCGGTCGGCGCCGCGGCGCTGGCCGTCCTCGAGCGCGAGGTACAGGACGCTGCCTGGCGACACGCGCCGCCCGAGCAGGTCGCCCCCGATGGCCGCCTCGACGGCGATCTGGTAGACGAGGCAGCTCTTGCCCACCTTGGGCGGAGCGGCCAGCACCGTGGT
>JANYAA010000238.1 GCA_025355255.1 Chloroflexota bacterium
CACATGGGCGTCGGGCTCTGCTACTGCCGCCACAAGGCGGAGCATGTTGGACGCGCCTGCGCCGCGCCCAAGGACATCTGCATGACCTTCGGGGGCACGGCGGACTCCCTGATCCGCCACGGGTACGCCCGGCGCGTGGACAAGGCTGAGGGGATGGACCTGCTGGCCCAGGCCTACGACAACCGGCTGGTCCAGTTTGGCGAGAACGTCCAGCGGAACGTCGCGTTCATCTGCAACTGCTGCGGCTGCTGCTGTGAGGCGATGATCGCCCAGCGCCGGTTTGGCCGGCTGAACCCTGTGCAGACCACGAACTACCTGCCGGTGGTCGATGAGGAGCTGTGCAACGGTTGCACCAAGTGCATCGATGTGTGCCCGGTGGAGGCGATGTCGCTGGTCTCGGCCAACGACGCGCTCAAGCCGCGCAAGCGCCGGGCTGAGGTGGACACCTCCACCTGCCTGGGCTGTGGCATCTGCACCCGTGTCTGCCCCACGGACGGGCTCCGCCTCGAGGCGCGCGGCGAGCGCATGATCACGCCGGTGGACACACTCCAGCGGACGGTGATGATGGCAATCGAGCGCGGCAAGCTGGCGGACTGCATCTTCGACAACAAGCAGTTGGTCAGCCACCGGGTGATGGCAGCGGTGCTAGGCGTCATCCTGCGGCTGCCGCCCACGCACCAGATCCTCGCCACGCAGCAGTTCCGCTCCCGATACCTCGCACGGATTCTGGAGCAGGTGAAGGTGTAGCTGGTCCACCCCGGGCGGCGGCTCACCCCCTGAGTCCTGCCGCGCACGCCGGCGCTGCATGGCTCACCCGGTGCTCCAATCGGGTTCGGCGGCCGCGCAACCGGTCGTGCCAGAGCAATCTGGCTCATCCCGTGCGCCATCGGTGCACGGCTGCGCGCTATGACTCACTGGGTGAGTCGCCATCAGGTCGGCTGTGCCCCGGCGGCGTCTGGTCCTGCGCGCTCGCCGCGGGATGCGGCATCCTGAGACGCAACAGCCACACCGCAATTGAGCCCCCGCACCGCGCACCTCACCAGACCCGAATGGAGAACCCGATGCCGAAGGCAGACCGAGTCGCCGATATCTTCGCGGGCAAACCGGCCGCCGGTGAGCGCGCCACCGTCAGCGGCTGGATCCGGACGCGCCGCGACTCCAAGGCAGGCCTCTCGTTCCTCGCCATCCACGACGGCTCCTGCTTTGCCGCGTTCCAGGCGGTGGTCCCGGCGACGCTCCCCAACTACGAGTCCGAGGTCCTCCACCTCACCGCCGGCTGCGCGGTGACCGTCACGGGCACCATGGTGGAATCGCAGGGCAAGGGCCAGAGCGTGGAGCTCCAGGCGGACGCGGTGACCGTCGTGGGCTGGGTGGACGACCCGGACACGTACCCCATCTCGCCCAAGCACCACACATTTGAGTACCTGCGCGAAGTTGCCCACCTGCGCTCGCGGACGAACACGTTTGGCGCCGTCTCGCGCGTCCGCCACTCGCTGGCGATGGCCATCCACCGCTACTTCGACCAGCACGGCTTTGACTGGATCCACACGCCCATCATCACTGCCAGCGATGCCGAGGGTGCGGGCGAGCTCTTCCGCGTCTCCACCTTGGACTTCGCCAACCTCCCCCGGACGGCAGACGGCGCTATCGACTACACGCAGGACTTCTTCGGCAAGCCGTCGTTCCTGACGGTCTCCGGCCAGCTCAACGTGGAGACGTACTGCCTCGCCCTCACCAATGTCTACACCTTTGGCCCCACGTTCCGGGCGGAGAACTCCAATACGAGCCGCCATCTTGCGGAGTTCTGGATGGTGGAGCCCGAGATCGCGTTTGCCGACATCCACGACAACGCGGATCTCGCCGAAGACCTGCTCAAGTACAGCTTCCGGGCCATCCTGGACCAGCGGCCCGACGACATGGCCTTCTTTGCCGAGCGCATCGACAAGGAAGCCGTCACCCGGCTTGAGGCGCTGGTCAACTCCAGCTTCGCCCGGATGGAGTACACCGAGGCGATCGAGGTGCTGGAGCGCTCCGGCCGTGCCTGGGAGTTCCCCGTCAAGTGGGGCGTCGCCCTGCAGGCCGAACACGAGCGATATCTCTGCGAGGAGTACGTGAAGCGGCCCGTGATCGTCATCAACTATCCCAAGGAGATCAAGGCGTTCTACATGCGCCTCAACGACGACGAGCGCACGGTGGCCGCGATGGACGTCCTGGCGCCGGGCATCGGCGAGATCGTCGGCGGAAGCCAGCGCGAGGAGCGGCTAGACGTCCTGGACTCACGGATCCGCGAGACGGGGCTGGATCCCGCGGCGTACGGCTGGTACCGCGACCTGCGCCGCTACGGCACCGTCCCGCACGCCGGGTTTGGCCTGGGGTTTGACCGCGCGGTCGCCTACGCCACCGGCATGGCCAACATCCGCGACGTCATCCCGTTCCCGCGCACGCCCGGCAGCGCCGAGTTCTAGCTGGGCCGCCGTTTCTTGGACATGTCACATCCGGCTCCCATCAGGCGCGGGGGAACCAACTCGTAGGCTTGTGTCTCAATGGGGCGTGACCCTGCCCTGACCTCCGCATGTTGGGCTCTAAATGACACTCGGCCACGACACTCGCCGGCTTCTGGCCGGACCCACACTCGACGGGGACCCAGAGCGCTACCCCGCGCATATCGCCCGGCTTGGCGCGCTGCGCGCTGGGGCTGCCGATCGCGACATCATCGGCAGCCTTGAAGCCAGCGGCCTCCTTGGCCGGGGCGGTGCAGGCTTCCCGGTTGGACGCAAGTGGCGGGCGCTGGCGGATCGCGGCGGCAAGAGCAGTGCGGTGGTTGTGGCGAACGGCGCCGAGGGGGAACCGGCAAGCCACAAGGACCGCATCCTGATGGCGCATCGGCCGCATCTCGTGATCGACGGCGCGATCCTTGCAGCCGAGGCCATCGGCGCCGACGAGATCGTCTTCTACGTCGGCCGCGAGCATGAGGCTGCGCTTTCGGCCATGAAGAGCGCCATCGCTGAGCGCAAGGCGGATTTGGGCAGGCGCGCCAAGCTTGTGCAGGCGCCGCTGGGCTATGTCGCCGGCGAGGCCACGGCGGTGGTCAATGCCATCAACACCGGCAAGGGCAAGCCAACCACGGTGCCGCCGCGCGTGTCCGAGCGGGGCGTGGGCAAGAAGCCGACGCTCGTCCAGAACGTGGAGAGCCTTGCGTACGCCGCCCTGATCGCGCGCTACGGCGACGCCTGGTACCGCACGGCCGGGCGCCTCGGGTCCAAGGGGACGGCGCTGGTCACCGTCTCGGGCGCCGTCAAGGACGCGGGCGTCTGGGAGATTGAGCTGGGGACGCCCGTGGGCGAGGTGGCCGAAGAGGCTGGGGCAACCGTGGCACGCACCAGGGCCGTGCTGCTCGGCGGCTACTTCGGCACGTGGGCGAACGCTTCAGACGCTTGGGCGCTGCCAATGGATCCGGCCACGATGAAGTCCGCCGGGCTGGCCTTCGGCTGCGGCCTCCTGTGGCTGCTGCCCACGGCCAGCTGCGGCGTGTGGGCAACGGCCCAGATCATGGAGTACCTGGCCGATGCCAGCGCCGCCCAATGCGGGCCCTGTCTGTTTGGCCTGCGCGCCATCGCAGACGCCAACACGCGCCTCGCCGCCGGGCGTCCCACTGCCGGCGATTTGGCGCTGATCGAGCGGCTCATCCCGCAGACGGTCGGCCGCGGCGCCTGCCACCACCCCGATGGCGCCGTGCAGCTGATGGCCAGCGCCCTGCACGTGTTTGGCGAGGACTTTGCGCACCACGCACGAACTGGCGTCTGTCTGGTGACGAGCACGCCGACGGGGGTGCGCTGATGGACCGACGGCCGAAGGAGCTCAAGCCGACAGGTCTTAAGCTGCGGATTGACTGGATCCTCTGCGACGGCTACAGCCTCTGCTCTCCCGAGGCGCCCGACGTTATCGATCTTGACGAGTGGGGCTACCCGATCATCCGGCCCGGCCCCATCGCCGAGTGCGAGCTCAAGGACGCGAAGCGCGCCGTGGGCGCCTGCCCGATGAGCGCGCTGTCTCTGGTGCCGCTGGACTTCGACAAGCGCTCATAGCCACCCCAGACCGGTCAGCCGTCAGCGAGGCGGTCTACGCGGAAGCGCCAGTCAACCGGTCCCTGCTCGATCCACGTCCAGCCGAATTTGCCCGCATGCTCGGCGGCCAGCCTGAGGTTGAGCCCGGACGGGTCGGAGTCGTTGGTCACCACCATGGAGTCGCCCGGCGCCAGCCCAAAGAGTGTGCTGAACAGGAGCGCATGGCGGGGCTCCATCTCCATGCCGCGGAGGTCGATCGTTACGGGTTCGGACATGTCGGCTCCTGAGATTTCGAAGATGTTCGCATGTGGCACTTGAAAAGTACGGCCTAGACCGTGCAAAATGCAAATGTGCAAACCACGACAGATCAGCACGCGCTGCTCGCCGACCCGACACGACGGGCAATCCTTCGCGCGCTTGGGGTGGCCGCCCGGCCGATGGATGTCCGCGAGCTTGCGGCTGAGCTGGGTCTGCACGTCAACTCCGTGCGCGACCAGCTGCGTCAGCTGGAGTCAGCGGGAAGGGTCCGGTCAGCGGCAGCGACCTCCGCCGGTCGCGGTCGGCCTAGAACCCTGTACGACATTGATCCGCGGGGCGATCGGGACCCAAACCGGGCGCTGGTCCTGGGCCTCACGGACCAACTTGCCTCTTCGTCCGATGGCGCGCTGATTGGGCAGGTGGCCGGCCATCGCTGGGGCGAGGCCGAGGCCGCGCGGGTGCCG
>JANYAA010000244.1 GCA_025355255.1 Chloroflexota bacterium
ACCGCCTCACCGCCATCGACCAGCAGGAGGCGCAGGTTCTGTCCATCGCCGCCGGCCAGCTGATCGACGGCACCATCGAGCTTGACCTCACCGCCAAGCAGGGCGTGACCATCACTGACGCTGACATCGACGCCCAGCTCACGAAGCTCTCAACCACGGCGGAGCTCCGCCACATCTGGCTGATCGCGGTCGTGCCAACCCTTGCCAGCGGCCAGACCGCGCCCACGGCGGCCCAGAAGGCTGACGCCAAGGCCAAGGCGCAGCAGGCCCTGACCGCCCTCAAGGGCGGCGGCGACTGGGCAACCATCGCCAAGTCGTTCTCTACGGACGCAAGCAAGGACCAGGGCGGCGATGTGGGCTACATCGACGAGAACTCGTCGCTTGATGCCGTCTACACCAGCGCCATGATGACCGCCATCCCGAACACCGTGAGCGGGCTCATTGAAGGGCTCGACGGCGGATACCGGATTGGCCGCGTCACCGACATCATCCCTGCGTCGGTGGGCCCAAGCATCCTCGACCAGGCCAAGACTGAAGGAATCGACGCCAACGACCTGCGCCAGGCCGTGAAGTACGCCACCGCCAACGCAAAGCTCTCGAAGAGCATCACTGACGCAGCGCTGGCCCCCGGCCCGCAGCGCAAGGTTGCCCAGACCTACATCCAGCACGGCGCCAGCGAGACAGGCCCCTCGGCCATTCGCGTGCGCCACATCCTGTACTCACCCAATCATGATCCCCAGAAGGCGTCCACCGTCGCCGCTACGGATCCGGCGTGGGCGGCCGCCAAGGCGCTCGCTGACGCCACCTACGCCAAGCTGCAGAAGGACCCGACGCAGTTCGATGCCATTGCCCGCGCCGAGAGCGACGAGGCCGCCGCGCGCACGTCCGGCGGCAAGCTGCCGTACTTCTCCACCAGCGACGGCATCGACCAGGCCTTTGCAGACGCAGTCCTCAAGACCGGCCTTACGCCTGGCCAGCTCCTCGCGCCCGTCAAGTCGTCGTTTGGCTGGCACGTGATCCAGGTCATGCACTACCCCACAGACCTGGACTGGGCGGCCAAGCTCCTTCCCAAGGCAACCAGCGCCGATGCGTTTGCCGCGCTTGCCCGCGACAACTCCGATCTGGCGTCGGCCGCGGACGGCGGCGACATCGGCTGGGTCAGCAAGGGCCAGCTCTCCGAGGCGCTCAAGGAGGCCGTGTTCGCCGCCCCGATCGGCAAGGTGAGCCAGCCCACCACCATCCCGAGCGGTGGCATCTACATCTTCTGGGTGTCCGCCGAGGAGAACCGCGCCCCCGACCCGCTGCAGGCTGCCAAGATCAAGTCGTCGGCGTTCAACAGCTGGTACTCGCAGCAGAAGGGCGCCTACACCACCTGGGAAGATCCGGCAATCACCGCGGCAAGCGGCGGCTGACCAGGCCCCGGGTTCACGGATAATGCTGGACGCGCTGCTGGCGGAGGCGAGGGTCCGCTGGGGTTTTGACGCTACGGGCGGATTCGCCTTCGTGACGGCGGAGCGTCTCATCGGCACGCCCGTGGAGCCGTCGGTTGCCCTCTTCGTCCTGCCGTCGGCGCGCGTGCGCTTCGGTGTGCAGGAGATCGCGTTGGCGGAGCTGGCGCCCGTGGTGCCGCTGGCCGGCCGTCACGGGCCACGGGGACGCGCTGCGCTTGACGTGCTGCAGCGGCTCTACCCCTCGGATCACGTTGTGGGCCGCATCGGGCGCCCTGACGCCACAACTGTGGCTGAACTGGTCGATCGCGATCTTGGCGCCCCGCTCTACTTCGGGCCCGTGGCGCCGGTGGCCGATGCAGCGTCGCCGTGGGGCATGCCGTGGATCTCCAACCGGCTCCGGGCGCCTGACGGCTGCCCGTGGGACAGGGAGCAGACCCACGAGAGCCTACGCAACCACCTGCTTGAGGAGGCCTACGAGGTCTACGACGCGCTCGCCGGCGGCGCCACACCAGAGCTGGCGGGCGAGCTTGGCGATCTGCTGCTGCAGGTGGTGCTGCACGCCCAGTTGGCCGCAGAGGCGGGCGTCTTTGACATGACGGACGTCTGGGAGGCCATCGCCTCGAAGATCGTCCGGCGCCACCCGCACGTCTTCGGCGAGGCGGAGGCGCGCACTGCGGGCGACGTCAACCGCCAGTGGGAGCGCATCAAGGCAGGCGAGCGGGCTGCGGCTGCTGCGGCCGCCTCAACCGGGAACGGCTCGGACCAGCCCGCCCGGGC
>JANYAA010000256.1 GCA_025355255.1 Chloroflexota bacterium
CCCGCCTAGTTGGCCCTTCGCGACGAAGATGTACGCGTAGTTGACCCCGTATTCGGCCGCCCACGCCTCCACGGAGGCCGCTGTGTCCGCAGCACGATTCTGGAGCGCGGCATTCAGGGCCAGCTGCGCCTGCCAGGCTGCGGCCCCGGACCACTCGTAGCCTTGCGCCGTCGCCGCGCTCTGTCTCCCTGAGAGATACGGGAACCACTCCGACGTGGCGTCCTCGTACCAGGCCCGTCCTGTCACCACGATCGCGCGTGCCGATGCGGGGACGGAACCCCGGACCCAGGCCATTGCAACGCGGGCGTCCGGGCTCAGGGTTGCCATGGGGCTCAGCACGTACGGGCCCAGGAAGGCTGTCAGCATCGCCAGCACGAGGGCGCCTCCGAGAATGGCAGCGACCCCCGGCAATCGAAGCACGGTCCCGGGCCACCCCGGCGCTCCGGAGATGTCGCCCGCGATCCGGGCCACGCGAGCAACCAGCACGTCCACGAGGCCGGACGCTGCGAGCAGCGCAATGAGAATGGTGAGGTTCGTCACGACTCCTCGGGGATCCACCAGGACGGCCATTACGGTCCATGCTGGGACGAAGTACCGCCGCGCGGCCAGCGAGTAGACGAAACCCAAGGCCGCGAGACCAGCAATGAGCATCCAGAACGGCTCGGCCGTCACTTTCAGGGATAGCAGCGCGAACACGCTCTGCAGCGGGTTGAAGCCCGTGCCGCCGGCCGAGAGGAGGGGCGCCGCCCCATAGCGCGTCAGCACCAGGAGCAGCCAGGGCAGGGCCACCAGCACGCCGACGAAAGCTGCTGCGACCATCCGCCTCCACCCCCGCCACCCTCGGGCGTACGCAAGCGTGACCAGGACCAGGCTGAGCGCCGCGAACAGCGCGGCCTCGGGATGCGTCAGGACAACCAGGCCCAACGCAATCCCGGCCCCGATCCAGCTCCGATCGGTCCGCCTTGCGGCCCGGACGCCGAGGCAGACGGCGAGGATCGCCAACAAGAAGCCCGGGGCCCGGGTCAGGCCGCCGCCCATCACCAGCCATTCGAAGCTCGACGGCACAAGCGCGAACGCGAACGTGGCGACCGCCGCATGGACGCGCGTCGGGGCGAGCTCGAGGGCGAGGAGCGCGAACGCCGGGATCGTGGCGATTGACGCCACGAGCGGGATCCATCGCAGCCACTCCACCGTCCCGATCGGCAGCAGGCGCTCCAGTCCTGCCGCCGCAAGGAAGGCCAGGGGCGGGTAGGCGAACGGCGCGTTCAGCCCGTTGTAGGTAATCGAATCGGGGAGAAGCTTCGGGCCGGCGAGGATTCCGTCAACGATGGACGCAAACATCCCGCCGTCGTTGACCGGGAACCCTGCCGCGAAGACCGGCGCTGCCCGCGCGATCGCGCCGACGAGCGTGGCCAGCAGAACAGCGGGCAGCAGCGGGACGTCGCGGTGGAGGCTGCTGGGGAAGGCGGACATGGCGCGGAGTCTATCGCCCGCGTCGAGCCATCCGGGATCACCGCGTCCTCTGTTCGGCCTACCCCGCGGAGTCGAACCCCTCAGGCAGCCGTCGGCCCGTCGTCCTGCCAAGCCAGGCGAACACCGGGACCAACACGATCGGCAGATCCTTGGCTGAGTACAGCAGCCCGCTCTTCCCCTGCCCGTCAGCAACCGCCGCCAGCCACTCCGGCAAGAGGCCCAGCAGCGGCAGGGTGGCCACGGCGAGCACGCCGAAGGCGATCCACCAGCCCCGCGAGCGGATCCCGATCAGCGCGAGCGGCAAGAGTGACGGCTTGAGGAGCACCAGCGCCCCGGGCCAACGCCAACGCAGCGCCGACGCGACGACGGCAACCAGCCAGATCGTCGGTGTGCCGCGCAGGATCATGTACGGCGAGTCTGGGAAGGCCAAACCCGCGGCCATCAGCGGCCACACGAGGATCGACGGACGCCAGCGGAGAATCACCAGCGCGGTGATCCCCAACGGAAGAACCCACCACAGCAACAAGGGCAACACCGTGAACGGGACCAGCACCCAGAGCGCCGTTGGCGGGTATAGGACATCGCCGATCTCGATCTGGTACGGCCCGTGCAGCTGCCGAGGAAGGTAGAAGCTACCGGTGGCGAGCCAGTTGCGGGCCGCG
>JANYAA010000437.1 GCA_025355255.1 Chloroflexota bacterium
AAAGGCGACCTGGGCGCGGACCACGACGCGGCCACGGCCATGCGCGTACATCTCGCGGATGGCGTCAACGGTCTCCATCTCGCCCGTCAGCGAGTTGCGGCGCGACTCAAACCGGTAGATCGAGCCGCCCGTGGGGAAGTCCGGGCCCTTGACGATCCTGCAGAGGTCGTCGTTGGTGATGGTGTTGTCGGCGATGTAGGCCATCGCGGCGTCCGCAACCTCGCCCAGGTGATGCGGCGGGATGTTGGTCGCCATGCCGACAGCGATGCCCGACGAGCCGTTGACCAGCAGGTTGGGCAGCCGGGCCGGCAGCACCGACGGCTCCTTCTGGGTGCCGTCGTAGTTGTCGACGTAGTCAACCGTGTTCCTGTCGATATCGGCGAGCATCTCGGCGCTGATCGCCGTGAGCCGGGCCTCGGTGTACCGCATAGCCGCCGCGGAATCACCGTCAACCGAGCCGAAGTTGCCCTGGCCGTCAACGAGCGGGTAGCGCATGGAGAAGTCCTGGGCAAGTCGCACAAGCGCGTCGTACAGGGCGACGTCGCCATGCGGGTGGTACTTGCCCATCACCTCGCCGACGATGGCGGCGCACTTGCGATACGAGCTGGTGGCGGAGAGCCCCATCTCGCCCATCGTGTACAGGATGCGGCGGTGAACGGGCTTCAGGCCGTCGCGGACGTCCGGCAGCGCGCGCGCCACGATCACGCTCATCGCGTAGTCGAGATACGAGACCCGCATCTCGTCCTCGATGTGGATCGCCTTGACGTCGCCCATGTCGTCGGTCACGTGGTGGGAACTCCTTGGAGGGGTGGTCGGTCAGTGGGCGGTGGTGGTCAGGCTCTGGTCAGGACAGGTCGCTCGGCGGGCGGAACCTCCAGCCCGATGCCGGCGCTGAGGAAGTCCGCCGCCGCGGTAGAGGCGCGAGAGGTGCTGGTTGCGCCGGGCTGCCGGCGAATGCCGTCGAGGCGCGCGCGGAGGCGCGCGGCGTTCGCGGCGGGCAGCTTTGGAAGGGTGTCGCGGAGGACCCAGGCGCGCAGGCCGTCTGCGGTTGCGACGGCGCGAGCGGTCTCAGCCTCGATAAAGGCAGTCACGGCTGCCGGGTCCACCACCAGAAGGTTGCGCAGCGCCCAGGAGAGGGCCTTCTGGACGTCTGGCTCGCTGTCACCGATGAGGTCGCCAACGACGGCGAGACCGCGGCGAGCGATGACCGGCTGGCGACCCGCGACACGGTCCTGGAACGGCAGGACGGCCACCGTGGAGCCCGCGAGGCGCCGCTCCCACACCGAAGGGGAGTAGACCAACTGCTCCAGCTCAGCCCAGCGGAAGGGCTCGGCCAGGATCCCTGTCGCCGCCACGTGGGCCAGGGTGTCCACCGTGATCCAGTCGGACGCCGTGCGCGCGGTCGCGCGGACCAGCTGCCAGGCGCGCTCGGGCTCGTGGCGGATGGATCGCGCCAGCAGATCGAAGGACATCCAGCGCAGCTCGAGGAAGGGTTCGCGGAGCAGGCGTTCGGCAACCTCGAGGAGTGCCGTGCTGCGGTCGCGTCGGGTCGCAGCGCGGAGGCCCCGCGTCACGCCGTCCAGCAGCGGAGTACGGACACCCAGGAGCGGGCCGATGCCGGGCGCAACGCGCCGCTGGCCGTCGAGATACTCCGGGTCAGCCAGCGCCGGCAGGCCATCGCGGAGCGCACCTGTAAGGGCAGCCGGATCTTGGATCAGGTCGCCGGCGGCTCGCCCCAGCGCGATTGCCTCGGCGAGGTTCGCGGCGACGAACGCCCGTGCGCGCTCGGTGGCGGGCGAAGCGGCGGGCGTCGTCATCCGCCTGCTGCCGCGTCATCGCTGTAGGCAAATCCGTAGCGCGCCTTGAGTTCGGCTTTGCGCTCCGCAGGTGCGGCCAGGTACGTGGCTGTCGAGGTTGCGAGGATCGTCCCCGCGGCGTCCCGCAGCGCGCCCTCCGCTTCCACGATCCGGCGCCGGACGGAGACCACGCGGCCTTCGCCGCGGATTGGGGCGCCAATCGGCACGGGCTTCTTGAACTCGATGCTCATGCGGGCGGTGAGGCCCCAGAGGTCGTGCTCCACCAGCGCCCAGGCCATCACCTCGTCCAGAATCGTCGAGACGATCCCGCCGTGGGCGATGCCGTGCCAGCCCTCAAACCTCGAGTCCAGGACCAGCTCCGTCCAGCACTCGTCCACAGCGGCGTGCAGGAACATCTGGAGGCCGTGCGCGTTGAGCGTTCCGCAGGCGAAGCAGTTGTGCGCCGTGAGCAGGACGCGCCTGCCCGCAATGCGGATGTCGCCCCGGTTCTCGCCAGCCCGCGCGTAGGCCTCAGATGTCAAGGTTGCGCACCTTGCGGGCCTCGGACTTGATGAAGTCCTTGCGGGGCTCCACTCGCTCGCCCATGAGCATCGTGAAGATGCCGTCCGCGGTGGCGGCGTCGTCCACCTCAACCTTGAGCAGCGTCCGCGACTCCGGGTTCATCGTGGTGTCCCACAACTGGTCGGCGTTCATCTCGCCAAGGCCCTTGAACCGCTGGACGCTCAGGTTCTTGGTGTTGAACTCCCTCATCCGCAGATCGCGGTCCTTCTCCGTGTGCGCATACTTCGTCACCTTGCCGGTCGAAATCCGGTAGAGGGGTGGTTGCGCGATATAGAGGAAGCCCGCGTTGATCACCTCCGGCATGTGCCGGTAGAAGAACGTCAGCAGCAGGGTTCGGATGTGGGCGCCGTCCACATCGGCGTCGGTCATGATGATGACCCGGTGGTAGCGGAGCTTCGCGATGTCGAAGCTGTCCCCGATGCCGGCGCCGAGCGCGATGATCAGCGGGCGAACGTTCTCGGAGCTGAGGATCCTGTCCAGCCGCGCCTTCTCCACGTTGAGGAGCTTGCCTCGGAGCGGCAGGATGGCCTGGAACCGTCGGTCACGACCCTGCTTGGCGGAGCCGCCCGCCGAGTCACCCTCAACCAGGTAGACCTCGCTTTTGGCCGGGTCCCGCTCCTGGCAGTCAGCGAGCTTGCCCGGCAGCGAGAGCCCGTCGAGGGCGCCCTTGCGGATGACGAGGTCGCGCGCCTTGCGGGCAGCCTCGCGGGCCCGTGACGCCGTGAGGCATTTCTCGACGATCCGCCGTCCGTCGGCAGGGTTCTCCTCGAGATACTGCGCGATTGCGTCCGCAACAGCGCCCTCAACCTGACCCGCCACTTCGGCGTTGCCAAGCTTCGCCTTGGTCTGACCCTCAAACTGCGGGTCGGTCAGCTTGACGCTGACGACGGCGGTCAGGCCCTCACGGACGTCGTCGCCCGAGAGGTTGTTGTCGGCATCCTTCAGGACGCCCGCGCGCTTTGCCCAGTCGTTGATGGAGCGTGTGAGTGCCCGCCGGAAGCCCGTGATGTGGGTGCCGCCGTCAACCGTGTTGATGTTGTTTGCAAACGCCAGCACGTTCTCGGTGTAGGAGTCGTTGTATTGGAGCGCCACCTCGATCGTGGTGGCGCCGTCGCGCCGGTCCACGTAGATCGGTCGAGTGTGGAGCGTCTCCTTGTTCCGGTTCAGGTGGCGGACAAAGGACGTGAGCCCGCCCTCGAAGTAGAAGGACCGCTCGCGCTCGTTGCGCTCATCGCGCAGCGTGATCCAGACGCCCTTGGTGAGATACGCAGACTCGCGCAGGCGACTCACGATCGTCTCGAACGTGTATTCCGTCGTGTCGAACATGCTGGCGTCGGCCTGGAACGTCGTTCGCGTGCCCTTCCGATCGCCCTGCGGACC
>JANYAA010000302.1 GCA_025355255.1 Chloroflexota bacterium
CCCGGCCGTGCTTGAGGTTGCCGTGGTGTCCGCGCCGGACGAGAAGTTGGGCGAGGCGCCCGTAGCGCTGGTGGTGCTCAAGCCAGGCGCCAAAGCGACCGAGCAGGAGATCAAGGCGCACTGCAAGGAGCTTGTCGCCCGCTTCAAGGTGCCGCGCGAGGTCCACTTCCGCGATGCGCTGCCCAAGGGCGGGACCGGCAAGATCCTCAAAGGCGAGCTCCGCGAGCCGTTCTGGGCCGGGATGACGGAGCGCGTGCACTAGGTTGACCTGCGCGTGCGGCGACATGGCGCCCCGTCATGACGCCACGCCAGGCCGGTGCGAGGCTGAGACAGCTCGGACCCTGTCCGCGCCGTATCGGCCGTGCGCGCACGCTCCCGGCCCCGAAAGGACGCACCTGTGACGATCGATCCGCACGCCACCGCCGTCTGGCTCTCAGCCGCCTCCGCAACGATCGTGGTCTGGACCAACGAGACGGTTCGGGAACAGCACATCGAGTCTGAGGTCCCGCCGCGCCACCGCTCCACGGGGCATGCGCCCACGGAGCACCGACCATCTGGTGAGGGACACCAGGACGAGCACATGCGCTCGTTCTTCGCGGCAATCGCGCGGGCGCTGCCAGCTGACGACGACCTGCTGCTGCTGGGCGACGGGGAAGTTGTTGGTCATTTTGCTCAGAAGGTCCGCGCCGACGACGCTGCGCAAGACCGACAGCGCCGGGTTGAGGTTGAGCGCTGCGCTCCGCTCACTGAGGGCCAGCTCCATGCCCGGGTCCGGGTGTTTGCCGGGGCGCCGCCGAAGCGCGGTCTGAGCTGAGCGTCGGGCCAGGGCTGCCGCCTGCCTGGCCTACTTGATCGCCGGCAGCAGAGCCTGTTCCAGTGCCCCGCGCAGCGACATCACGAACGTCGCGGTGAGGTGCCAGGAGTCCCGGTACACGATCATCCCGTCTTTCACCACCGGGCACGGGTCGCCCGGGCAGATGAGCGGTGTCAGGTCGATCAGCGTGGCCCCGAGGGCCGCGGCGGCCGTTGTCTCCGGGACCCCGGAGTACGGCCCCAGGGCCCGGATCCGCGACGTCTGGCACGGCCGGACATCTGAGCGGTGCCCAGAGAGACAACTCGGCACGTTGTACTTGGAGGTCGGCGCGTCCACCATGATCGCCTTGGCCCCCGGCAGCTGTCCGACAAGTCGGGCCATGGCCTGGCCCTGGTGGGCCGGGTCAGGATCGGCCGCGGTGGAGGTCACCTTGTCCTTGATCACGATGACGATGACGAGGTCCGGCTTGACTTGGCGCAGCTTGTCCACAACAAGCCCGCGCCATGTGTCGCACTCCGTGTAGGTGCGCTGGTACCAGTACGAGTACAGCGACATGTCAATGAAGCGGCAGGACAGTTTGATGTACGGCAGGAGCTTCCAGCCTCGGTCGTTGGCGATGGCCTCGATGGCCGGGAACCACTGGGCGGCGTGCGAGTCGCCCACGAGCGCGACGGTATAGCTGCCGCTCTTGTTGCCGTACACGCAATTGCGCAGCTGGATCTGCGGCTGGCCCAGCAGGCAGCCGTCAGCCTCAAGCGGATCGGCATCGCCCGCGGCTCGGCCAAGCGATGGGCGCACGTTCGCGGGCAGCGGCTGGGGACCGTCGGGCGTGGGCGCCGGCGTTTCGCCCGATGGTGTGGGCGCCGGCGTTTCGCCGGCGGGGGTAGGGGTGGGCGCGGCGGTTGCCGTCGGGTCAGGCTCGAAGGACCCGCTGGGGTCCGCGCTGGGATCGGTGACGATGCCAGTGCCCGGGCCCCCGCCGCCGTCAAGCTGGGCAGACGCGGCGAGGCCGATGCTGCCGGAGAAGACCACCACCAGCGCAATCGCCGCGCCCGCCACGGCGAACGTCCGCCGAGCCGTGGCCCGAAAGCGCACGCCCCGGTGGATGGGCTGCTCCACGAGACGGAAGCTTGCCCAGCCCGCCACGACCGACAGGGCAGCAAGCCCCAGGCGCACCCCGATGGGGAGCTGCTGCCCGATCTCCAGCGTTGCAGCGGGGAGCACCAGGATTGGCCAGTGGACGAGATACAGCGAGTACGAGATGCGCCCGAGAAACCGAAGCGGCGGGACGGCCAGCACCGTTGCCACAGACCACGGGCGGTCGCCGGCCACGACCACGGCCGCGCTGCCAAGCGTGGGCAGCAGCGCCGCGACACCCGGGTATGGCGTACCCGGCGTGATGACCACCAGCGACGCCAGCACGGCCGCAAGCCCGGCCCAGCCCAGCGGGACGGCGATGGCGGGACGGAGGCGGGCCACGCGGTCCGAGCCCACGGCAATCAGGCCGCCGAGTCCCAACTGCCAGGCGCGCGTTGGCAGCGAATAGAACGCCCAGCCGGGGGCGGCATCTGTGAGCACGAACGCCGCGAGAAACGAGGTGACGGCGAGCGCGGCGAGCACGATGGCGGCGGCTACGCGCGGGCGATGGTTGCGTGTGGCCAGGATCAGCACCGCGGGCCAGAGCAGATAGAACTGCTCCTCCACACCCAGCGACCAGTAGTGGATCACCGGGGACGGGGCGAGATCCGTGCCGAAGTAGTCCGTGGCGCCCGCCGCAAAGCGGATGTTGCCAACCGACAGCGCCGACGCCACGGCGTCGCCAGCCACCCGCGGCAGATCAAGCGGCGCCATCAGGAACCAGGCGAACACCATCGTGATCGCCAGCACCACGGTGGCGGCGGGCAGGATGCGGCGCACACGGCGGATGTAGAACGCCTTCAGGTCGATATGCCCTGTGCGCTCGCGCTCACGTACGAGGAGCCCGGTGATAAGGAAGCCGGACAGGACGAAGAACACGTCAACGCCCACGAACCCGCCCTCGGTGCCCGGCACCTTGGCGTGGAAGAGGAGCACGAGCAGGATGGCGATGCCCCGGAGGCCCTCGAGATCGGGTCGGAACTCGCCGCCCGTGACGCGACGGGCGCCCTGATAGCGCAAACCTGACCCCTCGCAGCGGAAGTGGCGGGCCAAGTCTAGGGCGCATCCCGCCTGATGACCTCGGCGCCGGACATGCCGCGCCGTCGGTCAACCCGCGGATCCCGGTCTCCGGCGATGCGCCGCGGCGCTCAGGCCGGGGTGAAGTGGTCGCCCTCGTCCCCGTCAGCGTCTGCCTTGGTGCGGTGGACGGTGCCCGGGGCGTGCTGCGGCGGCGCGTAGACCGTGTACAGCCGCAGGTCCACCGCGCCGGTGTTGACGATGTTGTGCTGCGTGCCAGCCGGGACCTGGACCAAGTGCCCGGCACTGACAGCGCTCTCCTCGTCGCCGAGAAGAGCGGTGCCCACACCATCAACGAATGCCAAAACCTGGTCGAGGTGACCGTGGGTTTCAAGCCCGATCTCACCTCCGGGCGGGATGCTCATCACCACAATCTGCGTGTTCCGGCCGGTGGCAAGGACCGCGCGGAAGTTGGTATTCGCACGCGCCGCCGCAATGATGTCGACGTTGAAGGCCATCTGTTGACCCGCTCTCTCTGGGCATGTGGCGCTGGCAGGCGCCCGACTGGTGCCTGGCGACATGCCGCCTTGATGATTATCGCGTGCGGCTGGCTGGCGCCTCATGACGGTCGGTCATGACCCCGAGGCGCGCACGACGCAGACTCGCGACGGGTCCACATGGGCCCCGCCCTTGGCACGAGCTCCCTTGCGGGGGACCCACTCACTCGTCACAAGGGACCTCCCGACAAGGAGACGCGATGACACCCTGGCAACTCGACCCCGCCCACTCGGCGATCCAATTCGCCGTGCGCCACATGATGGTGACGAACGTGCGCGGCAGCTTCCGCACGTTCACCCTCGACGTGGTGTTCGACCCGCAGCACCCCGAGCTCGGCAGCGTCCTGGCGACCGTCGAGGCCGCATCAATCGACACTGGCCAGGAGCAGCGTGACGCGCATCTGCGCTCGGCGGACTTCCTGGGCGTTGAGCAGTTCCCGAGGCTTACCTTCCGGAGCACCAGCGTCGAGCCGCGCGGCGGCGACACGTTCGCGATCACCGGCGAGCTCACGATGCACGGCGTCACGCAGACGGTTGTCTTTGACGCTGAGTACGCCGGCGAGGTTGCCAACCCCAGAGGCGGCCGCAGCGCCGGGCTCTCGGCCAGCGCACGCCTCAATCGGAAGGACTGGGGTCTCGAGTGGAACGTGGCCCTCGAGGCCGGCGGCCTGACGGTGGGCGACGAGGTAAAGGTTGAGGTCGAGATCGAACTCACCCAGGCCGCCGAGGTTGAGGCATCGCCGCCCGTCCTCGCCAGCCCTTCCGTCGCATGACCGCGACACGCGACACCATGCCGAACGACACGATCGCCAGACGCCTTGTCGCCCGGGAGCGGGCCCGTATCGAGGCGGCCCTCCTGGATCTTGACGCCGCTGCGCTTGCCGAGGCTGAACTGGTGAGCCAGCAGGCCGGCGACGCGGCAGAGTCGAGCACCGCTGTGGCCACAGCCGTGGCCAGAATCATTGGCGATGGCCTGCGCGTCCGCTTGCGGGAGGCCAGCCGAGCGGAGCAGCGGCTGGCAGCCGGCACGTACGGCCGCTCCGTCGACAGTGGGCTCCCGATCCCCCTAGCACGGCTAGCGGCGAATCCATTCGCGGAACGGACGGTTGAGGAGCAGGCCGCCGTTGATCGCGCGAGCCGTGCGCGGACGGCAATGCGCCAAGCACGACAGATCACACGCGAGGAGCTCAACCCATGATTGACCGTCTGCCCGCCCACGAGACTGTCGTGGAGGAATCAGTAGCCGACGACGGAGCCGAGCGGCGCGAGGATCTCCGGGTTGAGTACGCGCACCAGGACGGGAAGGCCGGGGGCGCCATCGGCGGGGCAGTCGTTGGCGCCGGGCTCGGCGCGATCGTGGCCGGGCCGGTCGGGGTGGCCGTCGGGCTCCTCGTTGGCGCCGTTGCCGGAGAGGTGGCCGGTGTGGCCGCCAAGTCGGGTGAGCAACCTGCCGCCGACCCCACTCCGGACGGTCTCGACCGGTAGGCGCGAGGGGGCTGGACGAGCTGCGCCTAGCTGCCTCTAGAGGCGTCGGGGCCTGACGTGGGTATGCGCGACGACGCTAAATGACAACATATTGAAACCAATCGAAACCCCTGTCATCATGCAGTTGGACCACCATCGGCACGGAGCGGGGATGCAGTACGCAGTAATCGATCTAGGCGCCGAGTGCGGCCGAGTGGTCCTGGGTTCCCTTGACGGGCAGACAGCCTGGCCCTGCCCGTCACGGCGGCCAAGTGATGCTCCCCTGACCCCGAAGGACCACCCGTGACCGATCTGCCCGCCACCCAGCACGCCATTCAGTTCACCGGTCCCGGCACGCTCGTGCACAACGCCGCCAAGCCCGTGCCGGCCCCTGGCCCCACACAGGTGGTGCTCAAGGTGGAGGCGACAGGGCTCTGCTTCTCGGACACCAAGCTCCTCCACGCCTGGACCAGCCACCCGCGCAAGGGTCCGGTGCTGGCCGGCTTGCCAGGGGAGGTACTGGCTGAGATCCCCTCGTACACGCCGGGGGAACTCCCCGGCACGCCTGGCCACGAGTGCTGCGCCCGGGTCGTGGCCGTTGGCTCAGCCGTGGCACACCACGCGGTCGGCGAGCGGGTCCTCGTCCAGACCGACTATCGCCACCTGGCCACCGCCGGTTCCAACGCGGCCCTCGGCTACAACTTCGAGGGCGGCCTCGCCGAGTTCATCCTGCTTGACGAGCGGATGATCCTAGACCCGGCGACCGGGGAGCGGTTCCTGATCCCCGTACGCGAGGACCCGTCCGGCAGCGCGGTCGCCCTGCTTGAGCCGTGGGCGTGCGTGGAGAAGTCGTACGCCACCTCTGAGCGTCGGGCGCCGCTCGTGGGCGGGAGACTGCTTGTGGCCGTGGAGCCGGGTGCAGCACTCGCAGGCGTCGAGGCGATGGCGGCCGTCGCGGCGCCAGTCGAGCTGGTGCGTCTGGAACCCGTCGACGACGCGGCGCTCGCAGCGCTAGCCGGCCGCCGGTTCGACGACATCGTCTACGCGGGCGCCAGCGCGGACCACATCGAGGCGCTCATCGAGCTGCTCGGCCCGGGAGGCGTGATCGACATAGTCCTCGGCGGGCGGCGCGTGGAGCGTGACGTGGCCGTTGACGTGGGCCGGATCCACTACGACCCCATCCGCCTGACCGGCACAACGAGCGCGATCGCTGCTCACGGCTACGCGCGGATTCCGCCCGACGGCGAGCTGCGCGACGGCGACGCGGTGGCGATCGTGGGCGCCGCGGGGCCGATGGGCTTCATGCACACGGTGCGCGCGGCGACGATTGGCCGTCAGGGTCTCAGCGTGGCTGCAATCGACATCGACGACAGCCGGCTCGCCCACCTTGCCGAGGTCGCCGGGCCCGTGGCAGCCGGCAACGGCGTCGCTGCGACCTTCACCAACAGCCGTGTGGCGCCGCCAACCGAAGGCGCCTACTCGTACGTCGGGGTCATGGTTCCGGCGCCTGCGCTGGTGGTGCAGGCCGTCGCGATGGCCGCGCCGGGCGCGCGCATCAACTTGTTCGCTGGCTTCGCCGTGGGCACCAAGGCGAAGCTCGATCTCAACGCAATCGTCGGGCGCGGGCTGTACCTCTTCGGCACAAGCGGCTCGGAGATCCGGGACATGCGCGCCGTCCTCGCGCGGCTGGAGTCCGGCCAGCTCGACACAAACATGTCCGTGGATGCGGTATGCGGGCTGGAAGGCGTCGGAGCGGCGCTCGCCGCCGTTGAGGCCCGAAGCTCCGGCGGCAAGATCGTCGTTTACCCGGCGCTCCACAATCTCGGCCTGGTCCGGCTCTCCGAACTCGCGGAGCGCTTCCCGACGGTGGCGGCCAAGCTGCGGGACGGCCGCTGGACCGCCGAGGCCGAGGCCGCGCTGCTCACGGAAGCCTCGCGGTGAAGGTGGCCCGCCTCCACGGCGCTGGTGACGTGCGCGTCGCCGATGAAGCTGAGCCGGTTGCCGGGTCGGGCGAGGCCATTGTCCGCATCACTGCTGTGGGAATCTGCGGCTCCGACCTCCACTGGTACGAGGAGTCCGCGATCGGCGAGGCCGCGCTGACCGCGCCGCTGTGCCTGGGCCACGAGGCCGCCGGCGTCATGGAGACTGGGCCACGCGCTGGCCAGCGCGTGGCGATCGACCCTAACCTCGCCTGCGCCCGCTGTGACACCTGCGTTCGCGGGCTGCCGCACCTCTGTCCCAACGTCCGGTTTCTTGGCCACAGCACGACCGACGGCGCGATGCGCGAGCGGATCGCTTGGCCGGAGCGCGCCCTCGTCCCCATCCCCGACGACATGGACGACCTCGCGGGCGCCATGCTCGAGCCCCTCGGCGTGGCGATCCACGCCCTGCGGCTCGCAGCGCTGCGCCCCGGGGACAGCATCGGCATCTTCGGCGCGGGGCCGATCGGCCGGCTGCTCATCCGGCTCGCCCTCGCGTCCGGCGCCTCGACGGTTGTGGCAACCGACCGGCTGCCGCACCGCGTGGAGGCCGCCCGTTCCGACGGCGCGTTCGCCGTGCTGGTTGACGGCGGGCGCGAGTTGGCTGCGCTCCAGGAGGCACTCGGCGGGCGCCCGCTCGATACGGCAATTGAGATCGCAGGCGAGGCCGACGCCGTCCGCACGGCCGCACTGCTCGTTCGACCGGGCACCCGCGTGGTGGTGGCTGGCATCCCGGTCCACGACGAGATTGAGCTGCCCGCGTCGCTGCTTCGCCGCAAGGGCCTCGACCTGCGCTTCGCGCGCCGCATGAACCGCGTCCACGAGGAGGCAATCGCGCTCGCCGGCCGGATCCGTCCCGCCGAGGTGGTGACGGCCGTCTACCCGCTTGAGGCGGCACCCGAGGCGATGGCCCAGGCGGCGCGCCGCGCCGGCTCGAAGGTGGTTGTCCGCCCTGCGCCCTGAGGTTTGTCGCTGAGCCTTCGCGCTACCCCTTCGCGATCTTGCCCGCGTCCCAGCGCTCGGCGGCGGTCTTGACCTCCTGGGAGGCGCCCGCGGCCGCGACCAGGATCACGTCGCCTGCGTCCACCACGATCACGTCGCGCAGGCCGATGGTGACGATGGGCCGGTCCTTCGCCAGCACCAGCGTGCGCTCTGAGCCGAGGTCGGCCCGCGGACCGCTGCCGGTCACGCCGGACGCGGCCGTCCCGCCAGGGGCTGAGGCGGCGTCCCGCTCCGCGAGCGCGGTCCGGAGCGAGCTCCAGCTGCCAAGGTCGCTCCACCCCACGGCGGCGCGCAGCATGGCCACCCGGCCCTCGCGCGCGGCGGGTTCCAGGACCGCGTAGTCGATCGATGTCGCGCGCACGCGTGCGTACGCTGCTCCGAGTTCCGCCGAACCGGCTGCGACGCCGGCTCGGACGTCCGCGAGAATGTCCGGCGAGCCGGTCTGGAAGGCCGCCAGCAGCGCGTCGATCCGCCACAGGAAAATGCCCGCGTTCCACGCGACGGGGGCGGGTCCGTCAAGCAGGATGCGCGCCTCGGCCGCGGAAGGCTTCTCCGTAAACCGCTCTACGGCAACCGCGCCCTCGTGCCCCGAGACCGGATCGCCCGCCACGATGTACCCAAAGCCCGTCTCCGGGCCGTCCGGGGCGATGCCGAGGGTGACCAGGGGGCCGTGCGCCTCGGCGGCGAGGGCCGCAGCCCGGCGCAACAGCGCGCGGAACGCAGGCTCGTCGGCGACGAGGTGGTCCGCCGGCAGCACAACCATCACCTCGTCGTTCGGGCGGCCTAGGGAGGTCGCGGCGAGCGCCACCGCGGCGGCCGTGTTGCGGGCCACCGGCTCCGCCAAGAGCATGTCTGCGCACAGGGCAGGGAGCTGCGCTTGGACCAGGCCCGCATACCGGCGGTCGGTCACCACGGCCACATCGGCGGCATCCACGAGGCCCGGCACGATGCGGTCCCACGTGCGCTGCAGCAGGGTCCGATCCCCCACCAGCGACAGGAACGGCTTGGGGCACTCCGGCCGCGACAACGGCCAGAGTCTGGTGCCACCGCCACCGGCGAGAATGACTGCGAGCACGGGTTCCTCCTGGGGAGTGGCAGCCGAGCCGACGTGTCTACTGACACATGAGGGCTAGACAGGCCTGCGAGTGCGTGGTAACGTTACCACGACAAGTCGACAATGCTTCTCTTCCGCCGACGTGCCGGCGCTGCCGGACGCACAGAGGTAATCCCCGATGACCGCCCAGTACACCGACACGATCCCCGGCTCCGAGGTGAAGCGCGGGCTCGCCAAGGACGACCTGATCGTCATCGCCGGGGCTGGCGGCTTCATCGCAGGCTCCCTCACGCGGTACTTCACCGAGCAGGGCTACACGAACATCCGAGCGATCGACCGCAAGCCGCTCCCGGACTGGTACCTGCGGGTCCCGGGCGTTGAGTCCATCTCCATGGACCTGTCCCACGAGCAGAACGCCATCGAGGCGGTCCGCGGCGCGAAGGAGGTCTACAACCTCGCTGCCGACATGGGCGGCATGGGCTTCATCGAGAACTTCCGCGTTGAGTGCCTGCGCAGCATCCTCGTGAACACGCACCTGACCGAGGCATCCTACCGCGCCGGCGTGTCGCGCTACTTCTTCTCCTCCTCAGCGTGCGCCTACAACACGGACCTGCAGAAGTCGCCCGAGGTCATCGCGCTCAAGGAGTCCGACGCCTACCCAGCCATGGCCGAGCGGGGCTACGGCTGGGAGAAGCTCATCTCCGAGATGTTCTGTCAGGAGTACTGGGCGGAGCGGGGGCTCGAGACCCACATCGCCCGCTTCCACAACATCTACGGCCCCAACGGCACCTGGTTCGGCGGCCGCGAGAAGGCGCCGGCGGCCATGTCCCGCAAGGTGCTCGAGGCGCTTGACTCCGGCGACATGCGGATTGAGATCTGGGGCGACGGGACCCAGACGCGCTCGTTCTGTTACATCGACGACTGCGTCCACGGCATCGACCTGATCATGCACACCCCTGCGCTGATCGCGACGCCGATCAACCTCGGATCGTCCGAGCTCGTCTCCATCAACGAGCTCGTCTCCATCGTGGAGGAGATCGGCGGCGTCAAGCTCGAGCGCAGCTACAAGCTGGATGCGCCCAAGGGCGTCGCGGGCCGCAATAGCGACAACACGATGATCCAGCAGGTCCTCGGCTGGGAGCCCAACACACCGCTTCGTGATGGCATGGCTGCCACGTACGCCTGGATCGCCGAGCAGTTTGCGGCCCGCAAGGCCGGCAAGCGCGTCGTCGAGGGCTGACCACGATGACCGGGCCGGTCACCGCCTCCTCTGCGGCCAAGGCCAGCCTCAAGGGGGCAATTGGCACCCTCCCGTACCGCCTGCAGCTCGCGGGTGGCTGGATCGACCAGCCGTTTATCTCGTCGCGCAACCCTGAGCCGCCGGGATCGATGGTCGTGGTGTCGCTCCAGCCCGTGGTCCGCTACATGGACCGCTGCGGGATGGCCACCGGCACCCGCGTTGTCGCCCGGGGGCTATGGGGCGAGTCGCTGCCGGCTGGCGGGGCGCCCGCAAGCCTTGTTCGCGAGCTCTACGCCGCCGAGAACGCCAACCTGGTTGAGCCCTCCGGCTCGCAGGACATGTGCGGCCTTGTTTACCCCGGGATCAGCCGGCTGGACTACGACGCCAACGTTGACGGGGGCTGGTTTCCCTCGGAGGTGACGTCCACCACAGATCCGGAGGTTGTCGCCTGGCTGGGGCGGGTCATCCACCTGGTGCCCGTCATGCAGCGACCGGTGGGATATGGACCGCTCGGGATCAAGCGGCTTGATCCTGGCTGGATCACGCGGCTGTCGGCCAGCGGCCGCGCCTGCTATGACGCGATTGTGGGCATGGACATCGCGGCGCTCGGCGAATCCTTCAACGAGTGCTCGCGGGCGTGGGACGCCATTCTGCCCCAGGTGTTCGTGCATCCGACGATCAACGTCGACCTCAAGGGGCTGCTCGCCGCCTACGCCGCGGACTCCGCCGGCGCCATGATGTCGGGGTGCGGCGGCGGGTATGTGATCGTTGCCTCGGAGACGCCGCCGCCAGGCTCGTCCCGCGTGGTCGTGCGCACGTGACGGCTGCCGTCCCAGCCGCAGTGGTTGTCGAGTTTGGCCTCGACAACCTCAAATCGGACGACGTGCGGTTCCTCGAGCAGGCCGCGGCGCTGGGGCCCCTGCGCGTTCGGGTCCCGTCTGACGCGCTGGCGGCGGCCCAGACCGGAGCGGCACCCCTGTTCCCAGCGGCCGAGCGCCTGTTCCTCGCCGAGTCCCTGCGGTTTGTCGACGCCGCGCAGATCGTGGACCGGCCGGTCGTCGAGGCGCTGGTGGACCTTGCTGCCGCCGGCGAGCGTCTCGCGGTGCGCGAGGAGGATGCCGACGCCGGCCTTCGCTCGGCCGCCGAGGCGCGTGGCGTGCCGGTGACCGAGATCAGCCTCCTGGCCCGCGCCGGGTTTCCGGTTCCAGACCCAGTTGACCCGCCGCCCGGCGCGCCGCGCGTTGTGATCACCGGCTGCTACGACTGGCTCCACTCCGGACACATCCGCTTCCTCATGGACGCCGCCGCTTACGGCGCCCTCTATGCGGTGGTCGGGAGCGACCGCAACGTTGCGCTTCTCAAGGGGCCGGGGCACCCGCTGCAGCATGAGGGGGAGCGCCGTTACATGGTGGGCGCGGTCAAGTCCGTCTACCGCTGCCTCGTTTCGTCAGGCACGGGCTGGATGGATGCTGAGCCCGAGATCGCCCAGATTCGGCCGACCCACTACGTCGTGAATGAGGATGGCGACCAGCCCCAGAAGCGGGAGTTCTGCCGCGAGCACGGCATCCAGTACGTCGTGCTCCAGCGCCTGCCGCACGCTGGGCTGCCCGCGCGAACGAGCACGGCGCTGCGCGGGTTCTAGTGCTCGGGCAGGCGTCCTGAGCGTTCGCTGGACATCCTCCCCGTGCGTTGCTAGCGTTACCAGACCAGCACGCTTGAAGGGCTCAGCAACAAAGCATGTCGACCCTGCACGATGTCGCCAAGCGGGCGGGCGTTTCACCGATGACCGTGTCGAGGGTCGTCAACGGCTCCGACGCCGTCAGCCCCAAACTGCGGGCGCGTGTCGAGCGGGCGCTCACCGAGACTGGCTACATGCCCAACAAGCTGGCGCGCAGCCTGCGTGCGCGGCGGACCGACACGATCGCCCTCCTGCTGCCTGACATGACCAACCCGTTCTTCACCACCCTCGCGCACGGCGTGGAGACCGCGGCCCGCGAGGCGGGGCTCACGATGATCCTGGCCAACAGCGACGAGCGCGAGGACGAAGAGCTTCGCCTCGCTCAACTGCTCTTGGAGCGGCAAGTTGACGGGATCCTGGTGGTCCCGGCCGGGACGGGGGCGGCGACCATTCGGCTGTGTCGGGAGAACGACGTGCCCTTCGTCGCGGTTGACCGCCGGCCGGAGGGGGTCGAAGCAGATGTCGTGAGGACGGATTCCGAGGCGGGTGCGCGCCTCCTGGGACAGCTTGTGGTGGGGCTCGGGCACCGCAACACCGCCGTGCTCGCGGGTCCGGCAACTGTTCCAACGGCCGCCGACCGCGTGGCGGGCTTCCGGCGCGCCATCGTGGATGAGGCCGGCCTGCCGGAGCCGCTGGTCCTGTACGGCGCGTTCACCATCGACAGCGGCCGCGAGATGGCCATGCGGGCGTTGGAGTTGGCGCCTCGCCCAACCGCTGTGTTCGCGGCCAACAACTTCATCGCGATCGGCACCCTGCACGCCCTCGACGAACTCGGAGTCCGGGTGCCGGAGGATGTGGCGGTCGTGGGCTTCGACGACCTGCCTGAGGCTATGGTCACCTTCCCGTTCCTCACGGTCGTCGCCCAGCCCGCCTTCGAGCTTGGCCGGGAGAGCGTGGCGTTGCTGCTCCACCGGCTGGCCAACCCCGATGGGCCGGCGCGCGAGGTCGTCCTGCCCACGAGGCTGGTGATCCGGCGCTCCAGCGGGAGTCCGATCGACGTCGCCGCGCTGCCAGCAGACTGATCGGTTGGGCGCCGCCGCCGCCTTGGGTCACGCGGCGATGGTCACCCTGGCTGTGGCGAGCCGCTCAATGGCGCCGAAGTCCCAGTCGATGCCCAGCCCGGGTCCGGTCGGCACGAGCGCGTAGCCGTCCTCGATAGCCAGGCGTGACGTGGTGATCGCGTCAAGCTGCGGGATGTGCTCGATCCACGCGGCGTTTGGCACGGCCCCCGCAAGGGACACGTGGAGCTCCATGAGGAAGTGTGGCGACACCGAAACGTTGAAGGCCTCGGCGAGGTGAGCCACTTTGAGCCAGGGTGTGATCCCGCCGATCCGCGCACAGTCCACCTGCACGATGGAGCAGGCATCCCGCTCCAGGTACTCCCGGAAGTGCGCCACGGAGTAGATCGACTCGCCAACGGCGATTGGCATGCTGGCCCGTGCGGCGAGCTCGACGTGGCCGCTGATGTCGTCCGCGGGAAGCGGTTCCTCAAGCCACGCGAGGCCGAACGGCTCGAAGGCGTGCGCCCGGCGGAGGGCCTCCGAAACGGTGAAGGCCTGGTTCGCGTCAACCATGATCTCGAACTCGGGTCCAACCGCGTCCCGCACGGCTGCGAGCCTGGCGACATCCTCGGCGACCCGCGGCCTGCCGACCTTCAGCTTCGCGCCGCGGAAGCCGGCGCCTTTGGCCAGGAGCGCCTCCTCGACCAGCTCGCTGGTGGAGAGGTGCAGCCAGCCGCCCTCGGTCGTGTAGACCGGGATACGGGTTTGGGCGCCGCCTGCCGCCAGCGCCAGCGATGTGCCATCGCGCCGACACCGCAGGTCCCACAGCGCCGTGTCGATGGCCGCCATCGCCAGGCTGGTGACGGCGCCCACGGCCGTGGCATGCGTCGCGAAGTACAGGTCCCGCCAGAGGCGCTCGATCTCGCGTGCGTCGCGCCCGATCAGGCGCGGCGCGAGGTGGTCGCGGAGCAGGGCAACCACCGAGGAGCCCCCGGTGCCAATCGTGTATGCGTAGCCGACGCCCTCCGCCCCATCCGCGCACGTGATCCGGACGATCGGCGTCTCCTGTTTGACGAACGCCTGGATCGCATCCGTGCGGACGACCTTGGGCGGCAGGTCAACCTGGAAGATCTCCACACGCTCGATCAGCGCCATCGGGATGGCCTTCGCGACGACGGACGGTTCACAGGTCATACCACGGCATTGATACCGATACCAAAGAGCCGAAAATTGCAGGCATGGCTACCTCGAGCGACCTGATCGGTGTTCATCCTCGCACGAATTCCTTGTGGGTACCATGAGCAATCGTTTATTCTCTGCGTCGCAGCGACGTCGTCACGCTCGGCGCACCTGCGGCAGAGGTCCAGACCAGCGTCAGGAGTGCAAGGTGGCGTTCGACCCGTTCGAGACGGTGCCGCTTGGGCGCACGGGCATCTCGGTGACGCGCCTTGGGTTTGGCAGCGCAACCATCGGCGGCCTGTTCCGGGATGTTCCAGAGGCAGAGGCCGTGGAGACGGTGCGCCACGCCGAGCAGGCGGGTGTCCGCTACTTCGACGCCGCGCCCCTGTACGGCTACGGGGCCGCAGAACGGCGGGTTGGGGCGGCCTTGGCGCCTGTGCCCCGGGACTCCTACGTCCTCTCCACCAAGGTTGGGCGCTTGATTGTCCGCCGTGACCAGATCACCCCCGACATGGACGTGGACCACCAGCGGATCGACGGCCAAGACGACTACTACTACCGATCCGACGCAACCGTCCGCCCGGTGTTCGACTACAGCCGCGACGGTGTCCTGCGCTCCGTTGAGGCGAGCCTCCAGCGGTTTGGCCTCGACCGGATCGACATCCTGTATCTCCATGACCCGGATCACCACTGGGAGCAGGCGATTGCCGGCGCCTACCCGGCTCTTGAACAGCTGCGCGCAGACGGCGTGGTGCGCGCCATCGGGGTGGGCATGAACCAGGTGGCGATGCTGACCCGGTTCGCCCGCGAGACGGATGTCGACGTGCTGCTGGCCGCCAACCGCTACACGCTTCTGGAACAAGAGGCGAGCGTCGAGCTGTTCCCCGTCTGCCAGACCCGGGGGATCGCCGTGGTCCTCGGCGGCGTGTTCAACAGCGGGGTGCTCGCGGACCCGCGCCCGGGGAGCCGATTCGGCTATCTGCCGGCGGACGACATCGTGATCGAGCGGGTTCATCGCCTCCGGCGTGTCTGCGAGCGGCACGGGATCCCGCTGCGGGCCGCCGCGATCCAGTTCGCGCTGGCGCATCCGGCGGTCACGTCGATGCTGGCCGGCGTCCGGTCCTCTGCCCAGTTGGACGACTACCCCGCGCTCATGCGCCTCGACATCCCGGCTGGCCTGTGGGGCGACCTCAAGGCCGAGGGCCTGCTCCCAGCAGACGCCGTCACCCCCGACAGCGTCTCATCGCAAGCGGCGCCGGCTGCGCCACCGGAGGATTGACGCAGTGCGGCTCATCACGTATCGGCGCGCTGGGCGCGGCGAGCAGCTGTTCAAGAGCCGGGTAGGCGCCGGCAATCGCCTGCTCCC
>JANYAA010000308.1 GCA_025355255.1 Chloroflexota bacterium
CGGCCGACGCGTCTACCACGCGCGAGGCAAGCTGCTTGGCGGGTCGTCGAGCATCAACGGGATGATCTTCCAGCGCGGCAACCCGATGGACTACGAGCGCTGGGCCGCCGATCCCGGCATGGACTCCTGGGACTTCGCCCACTGCCTGCCGTACTTCCGCCGGATGGAGAACTGCACGGCGGCCGAGCCCGCCGATCCCTGGCGCGGCCACGACGGCCCGCTCGTGCTGGAGCGCGGGCCCGCCGCCAACCCGCTGTTCGGGGCGTTCTTCAAAGCGGTTCAGGAGGCGGGGTACCCGCTCACGAAGGACGTCAACGGCTACCAGCAGGAGGGCTTTGCGCCCTTCGACCGAAACATCCGCCGTGGTCGCCGGCTCTCAGCGTCGCGGGCGTACCTGCACCCCGTGATGTCCCGGCCAAACCTGAAAGTGCAGACGCGGGCCCTGGTGACCCGTGTGCTGCTTGATGGCACGCGCGCCGTTGGCGTGGAGTACGCAACCGGCAAGGGCGCTGTACATCGCGCGATGGGCGGGACCGTGGTGCTCGCGGGCGGCGCGTTCAACTCGCCGCAGCTGCTGCAGTTGTCGGGCGTGGGCAACGCGGCCGAGCTGTCGGCGCTGGGGATCAACCCCGTCCACAACCTCCCGGGTGTGGGCGAGCACATGCAGGACCATCTCGAGGTCTACGTCCAGTACCAGAGCAAGCAGCCCGTGTCGATGCAGCCGGCGCTGCAGACGTGGCGGCGACCGTTTATCGGCGCCCAGTGGCTGTTCCTGCGCCGCGGTCCTGGCGCCACCAACCACTTCGAGGGCGGCGGCTTCGCCCGCTCCAACGAGGACGTGGCGTACCCCAACCTCATGTTCCACTTCCTGCCGCTGGCCATCCGCTATGACGGCAGCAAGCCCTCGGGCGGCCACGGCTATCAGGTCCACATCGGGCCGATGTACTCCGACGCCCGGGGCTCGGTGAAGATCACCTCCACGGACCCGGCCAAGCACCCGGCGCTGCGGTTCAACTACCTGTCCACGGCGCAGGACCGGCGGGAGTGGGTGGAGGCCATCCACGTCGCCCGCAGGATCCTCAACCAGCCCGCGATGGGCCCCTTCAACGGCGGCGAGACATCGCCCGGCCCGGCCGTGGCCAGCGATGACGAGATCCTCACCTGGGTGGCCAAGGACGGCGAGACGGCGCTGCACCCGTCCTGCACGGCCCGGATGGGCACGGACGACATGTCGGTGCTGGACCCGCTGACCATGGGCGTGCACGGCGTCCAGGGGCTGGCCGTGGTGGATGCGTCGTCGATGCCGTACGTCACCAACGGCAACATCTACGCGCCGGTGATGATGCTGGCGGAGAAGGCGGCGGACCTGATCCTGGGCAACACCCCGCTGGCGCCAGAGCCCATTGAGTTCTACCGGCACAAGCCCGCCTGAGCTTTCCGGCATATCGTCTGGTGATCACCGCCGCAGCGAGGGTCGCGTCCCATGCCGCCTTCTGGATCACGCCGCCGCCCCGCCGACACCGGACGCCGCTCGCCGGCCGAACGAGCGCCGGTCCCGTCGCGCCCAATTGAGCCCCGGCCCGGCACCACCACGCTGGTGCTCGGCTGTGGCGCGCTTGGCCGGGAGCTGGTGGAGCTGGTGGATCGCAACGGGATGACGCACATGGACGTGCGGTGTCTGCCCGCCGTGTGGCACAACCGGCCGGAGCTGATTGCGCCCGCGATCGACGCCAAGCTGACTGAGGCCGCAGGCAAGTACGAGCAGATGTTTGTGGCGTACGCGGACTGCGGCACGGGCGGGGCGCTGGACGAGGTGCTCGCCCGCCACGGTGTGGAGCGGTTGCCGGGTGCGCACTGCTACGCGTTCTACGCGGGGCTGGAGGCGTTCAGCCAGATTGCGGACGAGGAGCCGGCCTCGTTCTACCTGACGGACTTCCTCGCGCGCAGCTTCGACAGCCTCGTGATCGCGGGGCTGGGGCTGGACAAGCACCCCGAGCTTCTGCCGGTGTACTTCGGGTCGTATGCGCGAGTCGTGTACCTCTCGCAGCACGACGATCCGGTGCTGATGGCGGCCGCCGAGCACGCCGCCGAGCGGCTGGGGCTGCCACTGGTCCATCGCCGGACCGGCTACGGCGAATTGGGGGCGTCGATGGTGCGCTGGGGCGCCGCGCCCACGGAGCTGCCGCCGCTCTGAGTCGCCGCTCGGGTGGTACGCCAGCTGCGTGCCGGTCGCCACCACTGTGGCGCGCACGTGGATGAGATGTTCATCCTCTCGCCCCTCTGATGCACTAATTCATGAAGCGGGGCCTCGGACGTCATGGATCTGCGCCTGTGGCGCACGGGATGATGAAGCCTTCAACGGGGCGCCACTGTGAGTGGCGGCGGCCCGCGTCGCAGGCCAAGGGTTCCCGTGGAGCCTCGCGATGGGCATACTGTCCGGCAACTCGGCGCGGGTTGAGCCCGCAGCGCCGATCTGGAGGAGGCGGCACGTGGCGGACACACGCTCGCGAACGGGCGACGACCGGGGGGCACGCCGGCTGGGCGCGCACCGCGCGGCATGACGGCGCAGTTTCCAGCCCCGGCGCCGGACCTCGCCCCGGCTGCCCAGACCCATGCGGCGGCGGTTGGCGGCGGCAAGTCGGCCATCTCCGTGAAGGGTCTCTGGAAGATCTTCGGCCCGGGCGAGAAGAAGATCATCGGCACGCCCCTCGCGGAGCTCTCCCGCGACGAGCTCCGTGTGGCCACCGGCTCCAACGTTGCCGTCCGCGACGTCAGCTTTGACGTCAACCCGGGTGAAGTGTTTGTGGTCATGGGCCTGTCTGGCTCCGGCAAGTCCACCCTGATCCGCTGTCTCACAAGGCTCATCGAGCCCACGGCCGGCGAGGTCCTCCTTGACGGCGAGGACATCGGCAAGGCCAGCATGGCCCGCCTCCGCGACCTGCGCCGCCACCGCTTCAGCATGGTCTTCCAGCACTTCGGCCTGTTGCCGCACCGGCGCGTCATCGACAACGTGGCCTTTGGCCTGGAGATCCGAGGCGAGGCGAAGAAGGGCCGCCGCGACCGCGCCGCGGAACTGCTCTCGCTCGTGGGTCTTGACGGCCAGGCGGACCGCTACCCGGACCAGCTGTCCGGCGGCATGCAGCAGCGCGTGGGTCTCGCCCGGGCGCTTGCTGTTGACCCCGCGGTCATGTTCTTCGACGAGCCCTTCTCGGCGCTTGACCCGCTGATCCGCCGCGACATGCAGAACGAGGTCATCCGGCTCCACAACGAGGTGGGCAAGACGATGATCTTCATCACCCATGACCTTGCCGAAGCCCTCAAGCTCGGCGATCACGTGGCGATCATGCGCAACGGCGCCATCGTCCAGATTGGCCGGCCGGAGGAGATCGTCGGCGCGCCCGCCGATGACTACGTCGCCGACTTCGTCCAGGATGTGCCCAAGTCATACGTGCTCACCCTGGGCTGGATCATGCGCGAGGTCCGTCCCGGGGATCCGCTTGACGGCCCTGAGTTCCCCAGGTCCACCATCATCCGTACGGCGGTGCACGTGGCGGCCGAGACCGACAGGCCCATCAAGGTGGTGGACGGCGGCAAGCTCGTGGGGATGGTGGACCGCGTCCAGATCCTCGCGGCGATCGCCGGCTTCGAGCCGGGCTCGGCGGCGTGACCGCGATCGGCGCCACCGCGGGCGCCACCGGCATCCGCGTGACCCGGCGAACCCTCGCCGGCGTCCTCGCGCTGGCTGCGGTTGTCATCTTTGCCTTGTTACACGGGCAGTGGACGCTGCCCCACAACGACGACTACGACCTGTTCCGGACGCTCAACGGCGTCCGCGACTGGGTTGATCAGAACCGCACCCTGCTCGAGCCCATCCGCCTGGCGATTGCCGGGCTGGTGAGCCTGTTCGACGACATTCTCGCCTCGCTTGGCTGGCCGGGCGTCATCGCCGCCGCGGCGGCCACGGGTGTCGCGTTCGGGAGCGTGCGGCTGGGTCTGCTCGCGGGCTTCGGCTTCGGCAGCCTCGGCGCCCTCGGCTTGTGGGACCCGAGCATGGCCACGCTCGCGATGGTGCTCGCGGCCGTCCTGCTGGCGCTGCTGATCGGCATCCCGCTGGGCGTCCTCGCCGGTCGCAGTGCGCGCGTGCAAGCGGTGCTGTCGCCGGTCCTGGACTTCATGCAGATCATGCCGGCGATGGCGTATCTCACGCCGATCACGCTGCTCTTCCTGATCGGCGTGGCGCCAGCGAGCGTGGCCACGCTGATCTTCGCCATTCCAGCCGCCATCCGGATCACCGCCTTGGGCATCCGCGAGGTCTCCACCACCACGGTTGAGGCGGCTCGGTCGCTCGGTGCCACGGACAACCAGGTGCTCCGCAAGGTGCTGCTGCCGCTCTCGCGCCGGGCGCTCGGTTTGGCGGTCAACCAGACCATCATGCTGGCGCTCTCGATGGTGGTCATCACGTCGCTCATCGGCGCGCCGGGCCTCGGCCGAAACCTGCAGCGTGAGCTGTCCAAGGTCAACGTGGGCGGCGCGTTTGACGCCGGCATCGCCATCGTGATCCTCGCGATCATGCTGGACCGGCTCACGGCGGCTGTCGCTGAATGGCTTGACCCGCGGGAGCGCGCAGCCCGCACGCGCCCCGGCGGGAGGCTGGTCACCGTGGCGCTGCCTGTCGCCATCATCGTCGTGGGCTTGGCGGCGCCTGCGCTCGTCGACGCCACCAAATTCCCGGACACCCTGCTCTTCTCCTTCCGCGACCCGGTCAACGCCGCCGTGGGCTGGTTCACCGGCACGTTCCAGCCCGCCACGCTGGCCTTCAAGGACGCGGCCACCATCATCGTCCTCAACCCGCTGGAGACCGTGCTGGTGCAGGCGCCGGTCTGGCTTGTCGGCGCGGCGCTCATGACCGTGGCCTGGTTTACGTCGGGCCGCCGTGCGGCCGTCGTTGTCGGCGCGTGCGCCGCCCTGATCGTTGGGCTGGGCCTCTGGGAGCACAGCATGCAGACGATGGCCAACGTGGTCCTCGGCACGCTGCTGACGCTCGCCATCGGCTTGGTCATCGGCATCCTCTCGGCACGCAACGACAGGTTCCGGGCCTTCCTGCGCCCGTTCCTGGACATGGCCCAGACGCTGCCGGCGTTTGTCTACCTCATCCCGGCGCTCGCGCTGTTCAACCCGACGCGCTTCACCGCCATCGTCGCCGCGGTGATCTATGCGCTGCCGCCGGTGATCAGGCTCGTCGATGTCGGCATCCGGTCCGTCCCGCCGGCGGTGGTGGAGGCGTCAACGGCATCGGGTGCCACGGAGGCCCAGCTGCTCTGGAAGGTGCAGCTCCCGATGTCCCGCCAGGCGCTGCTGCTGGCGGCCAATCAGGGGATCGTGATGGTCCTGTCCATGGTGGTCATTGGCGCGCTCGTTGGCGCTGGCGCGCTAGGCTACGACGTCATCACAGGGTTCGCCCAGGGCAAAGACTTCGGGAAGGGCCTCGCGGCTGGTCTCGCAATCGTCCTCCTGGGGATCTTGCTCGATCGGATCACGCAGGGCGCTGGCGGCACTCGCCGCGAAGGCGCGGCCAACGCCGGCTGAGCCGGCATCAGGAGGAGGCACAGTCAGGATGCACAACTCGAACGCACGCCAGGCGCTCGCCCTCGCGATGGTCGCGATGGTGATCGTCGCGGGCTGCGCGAAGAATTCGGCGGCGACACCCGCCCCGACGACCGCGCCCACCACCGCGGCCACGATGGCCGCGAGTTCCGGCCCGACCGCCGCCCCCACCGCGGCCCCCACAGCGGCCGCCGCCACCTGCAAGGGCGACGGCTCCAAGGGCACCGTCTCGCTCATGATCAACCAGTGGGTTGGCGCCGAGGCCAACGTCGCCGTCGCGCAGTGCCTGCTGCAGCAGATGGGCTACAAGGTCACCACCAACACGCTGGCCGAGGAAGTGGCCTGGCAGGGCTTCGCCACGGGCGAGGTTGACGTGATCCTCGAGAACTGGGGCCACCCGGACCTCGAGAAGAAGTACATCACCGACCAGAAGCTGGCCCAGGACGCGGGCCCCAACGGCGTCACCGGCATCATCGGCTGGTACGTCCCGGGCTGGATGGCGGACAAGTACCCCGACATCACCGACTGGAACAACCTCAACAAGTACGCCGACCTGTTCAAGACGGTTGAGTCCGGCGGCAAGGGCCAGTTCCTCGGCGCCGACCCGACCTTCGTCCAGTATGACCAGGCGCTGATCGACAACCTCAAGCTCAACTACAAGGTGACCTTCTCGGGCAGCGAGGCGTCGTCGATCACCGCGTATCAGCAGGCCGACAAGAACAAGACCGCGCTCATCGGCTACTTCTACGACCCGCAGTGGCTGCAGAGCGAGATCAAGCTCGTCAAGGTGAACCTGCCGGCCTACACGGCGGGCTGCGACGCGGACCTCAAGAAGGTCGCCTGCGACTACCCGTCC
>JANYAA010000310.1 GCA_025355255.1 Chloroflexota bacterium
CTGGCCGCCGTCCCGGGGACGCGCGTGATCCAGGCGGGGATGGACCGCACCGCGGTGGAGCTGGATGAGGGTGTCGAGCCCGACGCCGTGCTGGCCGCCGCCATTGCCGCCGGTGCCCGCGTGCTGCACTTTGAGCTGGCCGATCCCTCCCTTGAGCAGGTGTTTATCGACCACGTGGGCCGACCCGCCGATGAAGAAGTCCACCTAGCGCCCGATACCGCCGAGGCCGTGGCGTGAGCCGCTTCGCCGGTCTGCGCGGCATTCGGCTGGTCGCAATGCGCGAGCTGGTGGAGCGTGTTCGGTCGCGCGCCTTCCTGTTTTCCACGCTGCTGCTGGCGGGGCTCGCCGTCGTGGTTGCGCTGATCCCGCTGGGCGTTCGGCTGTTTGACCGGGCAACGGTGTCGAAGATTGCGGTGGTATCGGCCGAGCCCGGGCTCGCCTCCTATGCCGCCGGGACGCTGGACCAGTACCTCAACGTACGGCTTGAGGCCGGCGGGGTGGCCCGGGCGTTCGACTTCCAGACGGCCACGGACGAGGTTGCCGCGCGCAACGACGTCCTCGCGGGACGTTACTCGGCGGCCGTGTCGCTGGGACGCACGCCGGCCCACGGTCTGGACTTCCGCGTGTACTCCGCAGGCGGCCTTGGCACGGATCGCGCCCAGCTGCTCCAGGTTGGCGCGTTTGCCGTTGGCATCCTGGACTGGACCGCGTCCCAGCCCGCAACCGTTTCGCCCTTTGTGCAGCCCTCCTTTGCGGTGCTTGACGCGTCCACCGGTGGCGCTTCGGGCGGGGGCGCGATGGTGGCGGTTGATGCGGCCGACTATGCCGGGCGCCGCATCGTCGGCATCGTGCTGGTGGTGCTTTCGTTCCTGACGCTTGTGTTCTACGGGATGTGGGTGGCGTCCGGCGTGGTGGCCGAGAAGACCAGCCGCGTCATGGAGCTGCTGATCTCGGCCGCCACGGCGCATGACCTGGTGATCGGCAAGATCGTGGGCATCGGGATCGCCGGGCTTGTCCAGGTGCTGCTGGTGCTGGCGCCGGCGCTGATTGCGCTGGTAGCGTCGGGCGCCATCGGCGATGCGATGCTCGGACCCGGCTCGGGCGCGTCGGCGTCGCTGAGCGCGCTGTCGCCGGTACTGCTGGGCGCGTTCCTCGTGTACTTCGTGCTTGGGTTTGCGTTGTACGCGGCGCTGTACGCGGCGGCGGGCTCGCTCCTCTCGCGGGCCGAGGACCTGCAGATCATCGCGCTGCCGCTGTCGATCCCCGCGGTTGCCGGCTACTTCCCGGCGGTGCTGGCGCTGTCCGGGTCGTCATCCAGCACCATCCAGGTCGCGTCGTTTGTGCCGTTCTGGAGCCCATTCGTGATGCTGTCGCGGATCGCGGTGGGCCGCGCGGAGCCCTGGGAAGTGGCGCTGTCCTTGTTGCTGCTGGTCGTGACGGTGCCGCTGGTGACGCTGCTGGCGATCCGCGTGTACCGGGCGGGCGTCCTGATGTACGGGCAGCCGCCGTCGATGCGCCTGTTCTGGCACGCGATCCGCGGAGGGTAGCTCTTGGGGCGCCCCCGGCACGCGGCACGCGGCACGCAATTCGCCTACGGGCCCCCGGGAGGACGGTAAGCAACTCCAGGACCCTTTCGGCCGCCGCGTCCGGGCCCTTCCACGCACGAGTGGCTCGGTCGAAGTTGGGTAGCGTCCTCCCGGGGGACGATATGCGAGAACTCGTTGGTTACCGTCCGTGGGGAGGACGGTTGGCGAGAACTGCAACGAGTTGCCCGCGTTTGGCCGGAATGCTCACGTCGCGGGCGTTCTGTAACGCGGGCGGGAGGCGAGTCCGGTTCCAGCGCCCGGTTCCCGCACGAGCCATGCCCGCGTTGGCCCGCGCGAGGCCGAAACGCTGCGGCGGCGAGCGCTAATCGCGGCGCGGCGAGATAGCGCCCGCCTGGCGAGCATTCCGGAACGGCCATGCCCGGAACCGCCCGGAACCGCCCGGAACCGTGAGATACCGCTCACCCAGCGCGACATCCCGGGAATTGCGCCGCGGCACCGTTCCAGAACGCTTGTCAGGCGCGCATTCCGGACTACTCGCCGAAGTCCAGCGGCAGCCGGCGAATCACCGCCAGCATCGGGGCAGCGCCCGCGGCAGGCGCGTCGTCCGACGCCACCGCGGCACCCGCGGGCACAAACCGCCAGAGCCGCGAGCGCATCCCGGGGAGATACGGGCTCGTCAGCCGCCGCGCCAGCACGCCCGCGAGGCCCCCGGCCGTCGCCGCCGCGTGCACGGAGAGCCCATCGCCCGCTACCCACGGCAGCGCGACCACACCCGACGAGCGCGCAGGGTCCAGCAGCCGATCGAGCGCCGCCAAGCGCTTCTCGAGTTGCCAGGCGACAAGCCATGCGCCATCGAGGTAGAGGAGGTCGAACGCCAGCAACGCTGTGATGCGGCCGTCAGGCGAGGGTCGGCCAGCGCCATCAACTGCCACCAGTTCGGCGTCAAGCACGGCGGACGCTGCCGCGATGTCGATCCGGCCCGCCAGCCCGTCGTCATTGGGCACTTCCGCGCCAACTCGCAGGAGCACGCGCCGCCCGCCAAACGAGGGCGTGAACGCAAAATCGGCAGAGGAGAACGCGTCCCGGCGCAGCACCGGCAGCATCGGCGCCACATCGCTCGGTGCCGGCGAGGGCAGGGAAGGCTCGAGGCCGAAGTGCAGTTGGTCTGGCATCGCCGCGCGATGGTAGCCCGCGGTGAACCCGCAGGGCTAGACTGGCGCCCAACGACCAACGCCGCCCGTGAAGGC
>JANYAA010000444.1 GCA_025355255.1 Chloroflexota bacterium
GCCGCTGCCCGCAAGCGAGAGGAAGCATGACGATGTTCGACAGCGGCAGCGAGCACGATACCTACGCGCTCGCCCGGCTTGACGCGGAGCGCGTCGCGTGGCTGACGACAGTCACCGCCGAGGGCCAGCCCCAGACGATGCCGATCTGGTACATCCGCGACGGCTCGGACCTGTTCTTCTACAGCGATAACCGCGCCAAGCGGCTGGCGAACATCGCGGCCAACCCGCGCGTCTCGTTTCACCTGCGCACCGATGAGCTCGCTTGGGATCTGCTGGTGATCGAGGGGACCGCGCGGATCGACGCGGATGCGCCGACGATGCGCAATCACCCCGCCTACTGCGCGCGGTATGCCGACCAGATTGCGGCATCCTTTGAGAGCCCCGCGAAGATGTCCGAGCGGTACAGCGTCGCTGTCCGGATCACGCCGGTCCGTGCCCGAGTGTCGAGGCCATGAGGCGCCGGGGTCGAGCCGCGCTGGCGGTGGGCGCGGTTGGGGCCATGGGGATGGCCGGCCTCGCGGTCGCAGGCCCCGTGCTGACCCGCGTTCTGGCGCAGGCGGAGCGGCGCATGAACCCGGTTGGTCCCGGGGTGCTGCCGCCGGTTTCGGAGCAGGCCGCGGCGCTCCACGCGACGCTGCGGATCGCGGATCTCCACGCCGACTCGCTGCTCTGGGGCCGCGACCTGCTGCAGCGCGGCAACCGCGGCCACGTGGACGTGCCGCGCATGGTCGAAGGCAACGTTGCGCTCCAGGTGTTCTCGATGCCGGTGAAGACGCCGCGCAACCTCAACATCGAGCACAACGAGCCAACGAGCGACGACGTGACGCTAATCGCGCTCGCGCGCCACTGGCCGCCCGCGACATGGCGGAGCCTCACGGCGCGCGTGCTGGAGCTGTCCGCGAGCGCCCACCGGTTTGAAGCGGCGTCGTTCGGCGCCTTCCGCCTGCTCAAGACGCGCACCGACCTTGCCGCCTATCTGGCTGACCGGGCGGCCAACCCTTCGCTGACCGCGGGCATCTTGTCGATTGAGGGCGCCCACGCGCTCGATGACGACCCGGCCAATGTGGACGTGGTGGCCGATGCCGGCATCCGGATGATCTCGCCGTCGCACTTCTTTGACACCGTGTTTGGCGGCAGCGCCCACGGCGTGGCGCAGGGCGGGCTGACCGCGCTGGGCCGCGAGATGATCCGCCGCATGGAGGCGCGCGGCGTGATGTTGGATGTGGCCCACGCGTCGGCGGCAACCATCGACGACTCGCTGGCGGTTGCGACGCGGCCAGTTGTGGCCTCCCACACGGGCGTCCGCGGGGTCTGCGACAACGCGCGCAACCTGTCGGACGCGCACCTCGAGGGCATCGCGGCCACGGGCGGCGTCATCGGGATCGGCTTCTGGGACACCGCGTCCGGCGGCGTAGAGCCGTCCTGGATCGCCCGGTCCATCGCGTACGCCATCGAGCGTGTCGGTGTTGCGCACGTGGGCCTCGGGTCTGACTGGGACGGCGCGGTGCAGGTCCCGTTTGACGCGGCCGGGCTTGCGCACCTCACGAACGCGCTGCTCGACGTGGGGCTTGACGAGGCGGCCATCCGCGCCGTCATGGGGGAGAACACGCTGCGCGTGCTGGGCGAGGCGCTGCCGTAGGACTGCCGCAGCCATGGCGCCACCCAGCGCCCACATTTCGCACCTAGCGAAGAGACAGCGCGGCTGCCGACGCATCTGTTCGCTCGGTGCGAAATCGGCGGGTCGGAAGGGCCACAGTGGCCTGCGTCCGTGCGTGAGGTGGCGGATCCGCCGTTGCATCAGCGATGGCAGCCAACATCCTGTTCGGTAGGTGCGAACAGTGGTGGACCTCGCGATGGGGTAGCCACGCCGCAGGCGCAAGACTGCGGTTGCGACCCTGCCCCCACCGGCCGCAGCGCCGGCCTCGCGGCTACGTGCGGGGTGTGCCCACCTTGCGCTCCGTCCCGTTGAGCAGCCGCGCGATGTTGTCGTGGTGGAAGGCCCAGATCAGCAGGGGCCCCGCCACGGCATAGACATACAGCCAGGGGTCGAGCGGGAGGACCGCCGTCAGCACGGCGAGCAGGACGCCAGCCAGCAGCGACGCCGACAGTGAGCCCACCGACGAGTACTTGGTGAGCCAGATCATCCCCAGGAATACGGGCAGGATCGCAACGGCGATGACGGGCTCTATGACAAGGAGCGCGCCAAAGCTGGGCGCAATTCCGCGTCCGCCGCCAAAGTTCAGGAAGATGGAGCGGCTGTGGCCGATGATCGCGGCGAGCGCGGCCAGCATTGCCACCAGCGTACCCGCGCCGCTGGCGAAGGCGAGCAGCACCGCCACGGAGCCCTTGGCGGCATCGAGCAGCCCGGACACGACACCGCGCCGCCGGCCGAGTGCACGGACAGCGTTGGAGCCACCGGTGCGTCCGCTGCCGATCTTGCGCGGGTCAGGACCGCCGGTGACGCGCGCGACGATCACCGCCCACGGGATTCCGCCGATCACGTATGCGGCTGCAACGACGAGGATGGCGCGAAGCACCGATGGGACGTCCACAGGCCCGGAGTATACGAGTGCGGCGCGACGTCAGTGCGGTGTTGGTAACGCCGTCGCGCCAGCCGCGGCCTCGAACACGGCCTCCAGGAGGCGGGCCGGCCGGCAGGTGTAGTCGTCGAGGAGGCTTGGGTCAGCAGCAGCCGCCTCCACAAGCACCTCCAGACCTGTGTTGACCGGCGTGGCGATGCCAAGCCGGGCGCCGGCAGCGGCCACCGCGCCGTTGAGCCAGGGCGCCTCTGTTGGTCCTTCGACGCCGCCGCGCAGGCGCCCGTGCAGTGACGGCGGCTTGCCGCCCCGCGCAGCGCCCACGGCTCGACGCATGATCGGCCTGGCCAGCCACGCGGGGAGCGCCAGCCCGGCCATGAGCAGGCCGACGTGGGCGCCGGGCAGGATCACCGGGCGGTGGCCCTCGCGCCGCATGATCGCGATGGCCTCCCGCAGCTGCCGTCGCTCCAGCTCGTACCCCTGGCGGTCGCCGTATACGGCGCCAGGGTCCATGTCCAGCAGCCCGCTGGTGGCGTTGCCGATGAGGTTGGCGAGAAGCTTCGACCACTTCATCGCCGTGGCGTCGGCAAACACCTTCGCCGGGAGCCCGCCCGCGGTGAAGTCGGTCGCAAGCTTGGCCAGGAGGGCTGCATCCGCGTCGCGGACGCCGGCCAGACCGATGCCGCCCTTGCGTCGGGCGGCCACGCCGCCCGCGATGAGCTCCACCGCCGTCGTCAGCGACCCCGCCAGCAGCGGCGAGGTTCGGGCTGTTGTGGCCTGCTCCTCCGCGCCAATCCCGTTCTGCACGGTGAGCAGCGGCGCGTCGGGCCAGCGGGCGGCGGTGGCCAGGGCGCCCTCAAGGTTGAACACCTTGACCGCGAGGATGACCAGCGCCACGTCGGCTGGCGCTGCCGCCGGGTCGCCGATCCGCCGGATGAGCACCGTGGCGGGCGTGTCGCGCCGCTCCAGCAGCAGCCGCTCGGTCAGGACCGGCATGCCGCCGCGTCGGCCAAGCAGCCAGACATCGCGCCCGGCAGCGGCAAGCACGCCGCCAAGGTACGACCCGACAGCACCCGCGCCGATGACCACGACCGGCCCGGCCATTTGCGGTGGGGCCATCAGTCCACCCAGTCCAACGTGCGCGACACGGCCTTCTTCCAGCGCGCGTACTGGCGTTCACGAGCGAGCGGATCCATTGCCGGCAGCCATTCGCGTTCGGCCGACCAGTTGGCGCTCAGCTCGTCCTGCCCAGCCCAGAACCCGACGGCCAAACCGGCGGCATACGCCGCGCCCAGCGCCGTTGTCTCGGCCACGGTGGGCCGGATCACCCGGACACCCAGAACGTCGGCCTGGAACTGCATCAGGAGCTCGTTGCCAACCATGCCGCCGTCAACCCGGAGCGAGGCGAGCGCCACACCGGAGTCCGCGTTCATCGCGTCCAGCACCTCCCGCGTCTGCCACGCCGTTGCCTCCAGCGCCGCCCGGGCGATGTGCCCGCGGTTGACGTAGCGCGTCAGGCCAACGATGGCGCCGCGGGCGTCGCTGCGCCAGTACGGGGCAAACAGCCCCGAGAACGCGGGCACGATGAAGATGCCGCCGCTGTCGTCAACCGTGCGGGCCAGCGTCTCGACCTCAGGCGCAGACTTGATCAGCCCAAGGTTGTCGCGCAGCCACTGGATGAGCGCCCCGGCAATGGCCACGGAGCCCTCCAGCGCGTACACGGCGGGTGCGTCGCCCAGCTTGTAGGCGAGCGTGGTCAGCAGCCCATTGCTGGACTCGACGATGCGCTAGCCAGTGTTGAGGAGCATGAAACACCCGGTGCCGTAGGTGTTCTTGGCATCACCCGGCGCAAAGCACGCTTGGCCAAAGAGCGCGGCGTGCTGGTCGCCAAGGTCACCGGCGATGGGCACACCAGCCAGCGGCCCGGTGCCCGTGCCGTACACCTCCGACGAGGAGCGGATCACCGGCAGGATGGTGCGCGGCACGCCGATGGCCTCCAGCAGCGCCGGCGACCAGTCCAGGGTTTGGAGGTCCATTAGCATGGTCCGCCCGGCGTTGGTCACATCGGTCACGTGGACGCCGCCGT
>JANYAA010000449.1 GCA_025355255.1 Chloroflexota bacterium
TAGCGCCCCAGTTGCTCAGCCGCCCCGCTGTGAGCGGAAGCAGTCCGAGCAGTAGACGGGCTTGCCGTTGGTGGGGCGGAACGGGACGCGAGCCTCACGACCGCAGCTGCTGCAGGTCGCGGTGAACATCTCGCGTGGGCCGCCGCCACGGTTGCCGAAGCCACCGCCGCCGCCAGCGCCGCCGCCACCGCTGTAGCCGCCAGCGGAATAGCCGCCGCCAGCGCCATACCCGGAGTCATAGCCGCCGCCCGAGTACGAGCTGCTGCCACCGCCAAAGCCGCTGTCACCACCCGAGCGCGCGGCCTTGCGGCTAGCGCGGCACGAGGGGCACCGGCGGGGCTCTGAGAACCCCTTCTCAGCGTAGAAGGCCTGCTCGCGCTCCGTGAATGCGAATTCCTGATTGCAGTCCGAGCAGGTAAGTGTCTTGTCGGCCACGTGCCGATTTCCTCCAGTAGTCGCCGCCTCTTGCCCGGGGTCCTTGGAGTTGCTTCCGGAGGAAACCGTGTTTCGAACGTGCGAACGAATTGCCATGCGCGGCGTTCCGCGCCCGTGAAGCATACGCGGGAACCGCAACCTTGGCGATACCTGATTTTTTGCCGAAGGTTGCGGCCGCGCCTGACGGCATTTGGCCTCAGGCCGACGGGACGTCGAACTCGCGGTGGGCGCCCTGGAGGTACGCCGCGGCCTCGGCAGCCTGGCGCTCATCGTCCCAGCCCAGGACGTCGCCGGCGATGCTCGCCACTCGTGCGGCGATGGACTCTCCGCGATCGGGCAGCGCCATCGCCAGACGCATGCGGCGGGCCAAGATGTCGTCGAGCGACATCGCCAGCTCGCGCTCTACGGCCCAGGCAACCTCAGCCTCGAGGTATGCATGGCCCGCGACCAAGGGGCGCACCAGATCGCGCTCGCGGCCAAAGGCCACTACGTCCTTCGCGGTGATGCCGTAGCGGTCCACCAGCGAGCGTGCGCCCTCCTCCCCCACCCCAGGCTCGGCAGCAAGGCGGATCGCCATTGCCTCAAGGTCGGATCGGGCGGCAGCGCCGCTGATTGGCAGGCTGGCGGTTGTGCTCGGGCGCTTGACGGCATCGGCGCCCAGCACTGCGTCCACCGCGTCGCGGGCCATCAGCCGGTAGGTTGTGTATTTGCCGCCGCTGATGCGGACGAGCCCCGGCGCCTCAACAGCCACCTTGTGCTCGCGCGAGACCTTCACAGTGGACCCGGCGTCCGATGGGGCCACCAGCGGCCGCAGCCCAGCGAACGTGCCCAGGATCTCGGAGCGGTCCAGCCCCACGTCAAGCGTTGTGTTGACGGTGTCGAGCAGCTTGTCCACCTCGGGCACGCTTGCCGACGGGTGCTCCACCGAGCCGTGGAACGGGTCGTCCGTGGTGCCGATGACCCAGTGGCGCGGCCATGGGACCATGAACACCACCTTGCCGGGGACGCGGATGGTCATGCCGCCCTTGGCCGGGATGCGGTCGCGGGGAACGATCAGGTGGCTGCCGCGCGACGGCAGGACGCTGAACGTGGCGCCCTCGCCGCTGAACGGGCGATCCGCCTTGGAGCCCCAGACGCCGGTGGCGTCGAGCACGGTGGCGGCGTGCACGTCGAACGATGTGCCGCCCATCAGGTCCGTCACGGTGGCGCCGGTGATCCGGTTGCCGTCACGCAGGGCCGCGGTGGCACGGACGCGGGTGATGGCCGTTGCACCTTTCTCACGGGCTGTCAGCACGACGGCCAGCGCGAGACGCGCGTCGTCCTCCATGCCGTCGTGGTAGACGATCCCGCCCCGAAGGTTCTTGCGGTTGAGACTCGGCGCGTACTCCAGCGTTGTGCCCAACGTGAGGTGGTGGTGGCGTCCGCCGCTCTTTGCTGAGCCGAGCAGGTCGTACAGCGTCATCCCGGCGGTGAAGAACGCTCGCGTGACCAACGGCGTGCCGTAGAGGGCGAAGAGGAACTCCTCGAGGCGCACCAGGTGCGGCGCAAGCTCCAGGAGCCGTGCGCGCTCGTGCAGCGCCTCACGCACGAGGCCGAAGTGGTACTGCTCGAGATAGCGCAGTCCGCCGTGGATCAGCCTGCTGGAGCGCGACGACGTGCCCGACGCGAGGTCGTCCTGCTCGATCAGCGCCACCTTCATGCCGCGGCTCTGGGCGTCGAGCAGCGCGCCAGCGCCCACGATGCCGCCGCCGACGATGAGGAGATCCCAGCGCTCGTTGGCAAGGCGCTCCAGATCCGTGCCGCGGACAGCCAGCGGGGGCCGGTGGGCGGGGGCCGGGTGCTCGTGGGCGTGGACCTGGGCAGGCACGGGTGCGGTCATTGCAGACCTCCGGGGCCGGGCGCACGAAGGATGCGCCACAGGACAAGCGCAGTGCCGACGATCAGCACCGCAATGAGGAGCGGGGTGTGGAACACGACGGCCTGGATGTCCTTGGGCAGCAGCGCCGTGGCGGCGGCCGCGGCGAGAACCAGCGCAACGAGGCCCGCGCCGAGCAGCGCCACCTCACGTGCGCCTGGTTGGCCAGGTGGCGCTGGCGTGTCAGCCACGGTCGGCCTCCGCGGGGATGCCGATAGGTGCAACCAGGATCCGGCCAGCCAGGGACTTGCCGGGCTTGGCCATGAGCCCGGTCTTTGGTCTGTGAAACGTCACGGTGAGGTCAGCACGGACGACCGGGTCCGAGGGATCGCCCGACGTGAGGTCCACCGCGGTGGGCGCATCCACGGCCAGCACCGGGACACCCGCGGCGCGCCCGTGGTGAATCATCTCCACTGCGCTGCGGATGGGCTCGCGGAGCCGCCCGCCGGCACCCGTGCCCAGCAGGGCGTCCACGATGACGCCTGCCTTGTCGATCCCCTGCCCCAGGATCGCCACATCACGGGCGACCGGAGCATGGATACAGGTGACGTTGTCGAGGCCGTCGAGGCGCTTCCAGTTGCGAGCCGCATCGTGCGTGCGCGGCCGCTCTTCGGTGGCTACCAGCACAGCGATCACCGGCAGCCCCCAAGCCGCGAGACGGCGCGCGGCGACGAAGCCGTCACCGCCGTTGTTGCCGGGGCCTCCGAGCACGAGGATCGGCTTGCCCTCACGTCCGTTGAAGGCGAGGAGCGCCCTTGCGGCCGCGGCCACCGCCGTGCCTGCATGCTCCATCAGGGTCTCGCCGGAGACACCCAGCGCCTGCGCCTTGCGGTCCGCCCCCGTCATGGCCTCGGCCGAGATTGCGCCGCGCGCAGCCGAAGCCGCCCAG
>JANYAA010000376.1 GCA_025355255.1 Chloroflexota bacterium
TGGGTGAAGACGGCCTGCTGAGGACCAACCTTGAGGCTGATGACGTCGCCGACGGAAAGGCTGGTCGCGGCCACTGGGTGGTCAATCGCGACCGATCCCAGATGGATGGTCGGCTCCATCGAGGCGCCGCCAACCACGAACACCGGAGCGCCGGAGACCATCGGGACGATGCGTGCGAGGAGGATCGCCAGAAGCACCAGCATGATGAGCGCCGCGAGGGCGAAGTCAAGGCCATGCCGGGTGATCCGGATGGCCGTCAGCGCGAACCGCATGGCGATGTCCTCACGACGGGCGGTGTCGAACCGCCAGATGTGGCGTCGCCGTGGCGCCCTGAGGGGTCAGGACGCCACGGCGGGAGCCGGAGGAGGGGGCTAGTTGTTGGCGGTCTGCTCCGCGGCGAAGGTGAACGTCGTCGTGGTGGTCGCCGACTGGAAGCTGTTGGCGGACGCCGACGGGAACAGCCAGGTGAAGCAGAGGCTCTGGTTGGCCGCGGCCGCGATGATCTGGTCGTTGGTCTGCTGGCCCTGCGTCGGGTCGCCAAACAGGGCGCCGCTCAGCGAGCCGGTATACAGCGTGGCGCCGGCAGACGGGCATGCCCCAACCTTGATCGTGAGGGTCATCTGGGCGGCGAGGCCCTTGGTATCGGTGTTGGTCGAGACGGACGTCATCGCGTAGCGCAGCTGGCCCGTGCCCACGTTGCTGACCGTGACCGTCTGGCTGCCGGTGTCGCCGGGAAGGATGTTGGTGGCGGTGAACACCGTGCTGGGGCTGATGGCGCCAAGCTTGATCGTGCCCGCGGTCCAAGACCCCGTAGCCGCCTGGCTGTCGGTAAAGATGGCGAGCGACATAGCGCCGGCGCCAACCATCGCGACTGACGATGCCAGAAGCAGCGCGAGCAGCTTGCGGCGGCGATTGCGGCGGCGTGAGCCGGCGGTGTCGATGAGCTGTGCGGCCATGTTGTGGTACTCCTGCGCTCCGAAGGTGAGCCTCTCGTCGAGAATCGGCGTCCCAGTTGCTGGGTTCCCCTGGCCGTCACCTCTCGGGGTGATCGACGTGGCTCTTGTAGGCCTTATCTGACAGGGCGCCGCCGTTTCCCGACACCCACCTGAGGGGTCATGGTCCCCTGGTACCTTCGTACTGCCCTGTGTTCGGTGTCGCTGTGCACCAGCCGTGATCGACGAAACCGCGGGCACCCGTGGCGCGTCCGGGGGGCACTCAACCGCCTTCTGGGGATACCGCCATGACCACCCGCACCCGGCCCATCGCCCTCGTCGTCGCTGCAAGCCTGGCGCTGAGCGCCTGCTCGTCCGCTGCCACCGTGGCGCCCGGCGACACCATTGAGCTCGCCCGCTCGGCCGTTGCGCGCGTCGCCGCCAATCCGGCCGATGCCGCCCTCGCGGCGAGCGCCATCAACGCGTTCGGCCTTGAGCTGTATGCCAAGCTCGCTGCCGATGCACCCAACGCCATCCTGTCGCCGGCCAGCATCGCGTTAGCCCTGGGCATGGCGCGGGCCGGCGCCAAGGGTCAGACCGCAGCCGAGATGGACGCCGTCCTCCACAACCTCGCAAGCGACGCCAACGCCTCCTGGCTCAACGCCCTGGACGCCGCCCTTGCCGCGCGCAGCGGGACGTTCAAGGACGCCAACGGTCAGGATCTCTCGGTGGCGCTCCGTATCGCCAACGCGCCGTTCGCCCAGCAGGGCATGGCGCTCCAGCAGGCCTATCTGGATGCCCTCGCCTCACGCTGGGGCGCCGGCCTGCGCCTCGTTGACTACCGCAACGCCACGGAGGCCGCCCGCAAAGCAATCAACGGATGGGTGGGCGATCAGACTGAGCAGCGCATCCCTGAACTGCTGGCGCCCGGCGTGCTGGACGCGATGTCGCGCCTGACGCTCGTCAACGCGATCTACCTCAAGGCGGCCTGGCAGGACCCGTTCGAGGCGTCGGCCACCGCGAGCGGCAGCTTCACGACGGCCGCAGGCAAGGCCATCACCGTCCCGCTGATGCACGCCACCACCGGGCTGCGGTACGCGAAAGGCACCGGCTGGCAGGCCGCGGAGATCCCCTACATCGGCGGCAGCCTCGCCATGACTGTGATCCTGCCCGACAACCTGGCCGCCTTTGAGCGCGGGTTTGACGCGGCCACGCTGGACGCCATCACGAGCGCCCTCGCAGACACGCAGGTCACGCTCACGCTGCCCAAGTTCTCCATCGAGACGAAGGCCGACCTGGGCGCGCTGCTTGCCGCGCTCGGGATGCCCACTGCATTCGGCGCCAGCGCGGACTTTTCCGGCATCACCGCCGCCGAGCAGCTCGCCATCTCAGCGGTGATCCACCAGGCCAACATCGACGTGGACGAGAAGGGCACCACCGCGGCGGCTGCGACCGCAGTTGTCCTCCGGGCCACCGGGATGCCGGCGCAGCCCGTCACGGTGACCGCAGACCACCCGTTCCTGTTCGCGCTGCGCGACGTCCCCACGGGCACCGTGCTGTTTCTGGGTCGCGTTGGCGATCCATCGATCATGCGCTGACGGCGTGCGCTGACGGCGCCCGCTAGGCAACCGAGCAACACCACGATGCCGCCAGGGTCACACCCTCGCGGCATCGTCCTGGTGGCGAAATGCCCTTAGCGCAGGTTTCTGATCACCGCATCGCGGAAGGTCCGCGCGCAGGCGCGGGCCTCAGCCTCGCCGTCGCGCAGGGTCAGGCCAAACGGCGCCAGGTTTGCGTCCTTGATGCCGATCCCGATGCTGATCGACCGCGCCAGCAGCGCATCGGTCTGCGGCAGCATGCCCGCGAAGTACTCGGGCCGCGGGTGCGTGGTGCAGGCGCAGTTGAACGGGCAGCCCTTGCCCGTGGGCGTCCGCCGCTGAAGCACGTGGTCCATCTTGCTGTAGACGTGCCAGCCGGACTGGTTGAGCGTGATGGAGCCTACCTCCGCCGCAACGCGCGAGGCAATCGCGGCCGTTGGCAGGGTGACCACAAGGTGGGTGGCCAGGTCGCCATTGGGGTCCGTCAGGGTCCGGTACCCGATGTCCGGGACCTCCATCAGCATGTCCTTCACGACGGCCTTGTTGGCGCGCAAGCGACTGACGATGTAGTCCAGCTTGCGGAGCTGCGCCAGCAGCACGGCACCCGTGAGCTCGGTCATCCGAAAGTTCAGGCCCAGGAAGGGGCGCGGCGCGTACTTCGCCTCAAGCCGTGAGGGTGCATGGCCCTGATCGTGGATGGCGAAGGCGCGCTCGTACAGCGCCTGGTCGTTGGTGATCACCATGCCGCCGTCGCCGGCGGTGATGGTCTTGTGCTCGTTGAAGCTGAAGGTGCCGATCGTGCCGATGCTGCCGATGCCGCGGCCCTTGTACGTGGCGCCAAACGCCTGGGCGCTGTCCTCCAGGATGGGGATCCCGTGGCGGTCCGCGACGGCCTTGAGCTCGTCCATGCGGGCCGGTCCGCCCAGCATGTGCACCACCACGATGGCCTTCGTGCGGGGCGTGATCTTCGCCTCGACATCGGCCGGGTCAAGGTCAAACGTGTCGTCAACCTCGGCCAGGATGGGTGTGGCGCCGGTGAAGACGATCGAGGAGATCGAGGCGACGTAGGTGAACCCCGGGACGATGACCTCATCGCCGGAGCCAACGCCGAGGGCAACCAGGGCCACCCAGATGGCCGCCGACCCGCCGCCGCTCAGCGCAAGCGCATAGCTGGAGCCCTGGAGCTTGGCGATTTCCTG
>JANYAA010000433.1 GCA_025355255.1 Chloroflexota bacterium
TGCTCGTCCCCGCCATCGGGGCCCGGTTCGAGCCGGTGGCCTGGTCGCTCGAGTGGCCGTGGCCCGAGGCGGTTCTGACGTCTGACTCCGCCTTGTCGGCACGCGCGCTTATCGTTGCCGGACGCCGGATTTCAGATCGGCGGATGGTGGAGATGGGGCTCGCCGTCCTGGAATGGCTCGTCAAAACTGCGGTGGTGCCGCATGGGCACCTCTCGCCGGTGGGCGACAACGGCTGGTGGGTTCGCGACGGCGAGCGGGCCGCCTTCGACCAGCTGCCGAGTGAGCCGCTCTCGCTCCTTCTCGCCGCGGAGACCGCGTACCGCGTCACGGGCAACGCTCGCCAGATCGTTGACATGGAGCGCGCGTACGGGTGGTTTCTGGGCGCGAACGACATTGGGGTAGCCGTTGCGGACCCCGGTCGCGGGGCGTGCCACGACGGCCTAGGCCCCACTGGCGCACGCGAGCGCGAGGGCGCGGCGGCGACGCTTGCCTGGCTAACCGCCCTCGAGCACATCCGGGGGAGCCGCAGCCGCTGGGCTGCTGCCAGCTGAGATCGCCGCCGCTGGCCGGTCAAAGGCGTCGCTGAAGGCCAAGTGGCGCACGGCGTCGAGCAGGTCGATCGCCTCGTAATCGGCGCGAGGATGCGTCGGGTCAGCGCCGGTTCCTCGGGCGCCAATCCGGATCACGTTGAGGCCGGCACGACGGGCGGCGCCCACGCTCGACTCGAAGCTTGTCAGCAGGCTCTCCGCGCGCCACGTGGACCGGAGGGACACCCAGCTTCCGTCCGCATGCTTGGTGGTCGGATCCATCGGCCGCCCAGCGCCGGGCTCGTCGAACGCCACAACGGTCAGCCATGGGATGTCCAGACGCTCCCGGACCCAGGCAACGCGATCCCGCGGGTCATCGGGCAGGGAGCGGCCGCCGAGGTCATTCCCCACGAGGACCACGGGCTCGCCCAGTTCTCGAAGCCGCTCCAGCGCAATACGCGCCTTGGCGAGCGGCCGAGGCACCGGCCCCCCGTCGGAGAAGAGTGTGGATCCGCCGATCAGGATACGCGGCTGCTCCGCCACCGCGGTCACTCCTCGCGTGCAGGCGCTGGAACGGGCGCGCCCACCGCAGCTGCGGCCCCCTTGGGGCCGCCGAGACGCTCCGGCGGATCAACGTTGAGCACATAGCCGATGCCCTGGAAGGTGGTGATAGGACCGGGCTCGCCGGGCGCGGCCCCAAGCTTGCGCCGAATCCGGCTCACCCAGACCCGCAGGTACTGCATGTCGTCGCGGTACTCGGGGCCCCAGACCTTCGTGAGTAGCTCGCTGTGGAGCACCACCTTCCCGGCGTTTGCCGCAAGGTGCTGGAGCAGCAGCCACTCGGTCCGGCTCAGCTGCACAAGCTCGCCGCCGCGGGTCATGAACCGCCGCTCAAGGTCAATCTCGATATCGCCGATGGTGAGCACACCGCCGCCCGGCGTGATGCCGGCTGCGCGACGGAGCACCGCCCGGACACGCGCCGCTAGCTCGTCGGGGTGGCAGGGCTTGGCAATGTAGTCGTCGGCGCCGAGGTCCAGCCCCCGAGCCTTATCGGCCACCGAGCCCTTCGCCGTGAGCAGGATGACTGGGACCGGGCGCCACTCCCGCATCCTGCTCATGACCTCGATCCCGTCGAGGTCCACCATCACGATGTCCAGAAGGACCACGTCAGGCCGGAACTCCTCCGCCATGGCGAGCGCTTCCTCGCCGCCCCCGGCGGTGATGACGCGAAAGCCCTCATCGGCTAGTGCGACCGCCACCAGCTTGGTGATCCTCGGCTCGTCATCGGCGACGAGCACGAGCGGCTGGTTCTTCATTTGGGCCCTCGGTTTGGGTGGCGCACGTTCAAGCAAGGCCGGTGGCGCGCAACGGGGAGAACATCGCATGCGCCCACGTACCCCTTCCAAGCATGGCGTATCGCCCTAGCATTTGGCCTCCTGCGGGCGGCCTGGGACATTACGTCCACGTTGCGAATGCTGGTGCGAGGCGGTCCGTGCACGCTGGGGGCGGAATCACGGCCTGGGTGAAGTGCAATGCCCTCGCAACGCTTGGTCCGCGGTACGCATCTCCGCATTGACGCCTGTTCCCCAAGGATGGCGGAGTCGGCGGCACAAGCGGCCAGCCTCGACGACGGTACAAGGCCTCAGGGGCGAAGGAGATGTGTCATGGCTGATTTGACCACCCGCAAGCGGAAGGCTGAGCCGGCGTCAGACTTCGGCCTCCCCGAAGAGCGGAAGTACCCGATGCCCGACAAGTCGCACGCTCGCAATGCCCAGGCACGCGCCTCACAGCAAGAAGAGAAGGGCACTATCTCGGCCTCCGACAAGAAGAAGATCGACCGCAAGGCTGATCGGATCCTGGGCGAGTAGGGAGCGGTGCCTCGCGACGGCGTCCTAGCCGGTCTTGCCAGCGGCGTCCTGCGCGGAGGCCTTGACGACGGCTGCCCCGTAGCGGGCGCGGGCAGCGGACTCATCGCTGTCGGCCGACGCAACGTCGTCTTCGACGTCTTCGACGCCCGCTCCTGCGGCAATGACGGCCACCTTGGCGGCCTCTGCCGCCTCGCCTGCGGCAGCCTCGGCGACTGCCATGGCCTCGAGGGCAACCTTGGCGGCCTCCGACGTTGCGATGGCCGCTTCGGCGGCCTCGGCGGCGGCGACTGCCGAGGCCGCGGCGGCTGGTCGTCCACGCCGTGCAGCGGCAGCCGAGCGCTCAGCAGCGCGCCACTGCTGCAGGGCTTCTTC
>JANYAA010000456.1 GCA_025355255.1 Chloroflexota bacterium
GTGGGCGGCGGGCTGTCCGAGGTGATCACCGCATGGTCCGCCCAGCTTGGCGGGCCGGGCATGGTTGCAGACGAGATGGTCTACGACTTGGCGGGGACCCTGCCGGTCACCGCGCCGCCCACCGCTGAGACGCCGCACGGCAAGGTCTGGTCGGAGCTGGTCCTGGTGCTGGACGTGGCATGGGCGCGAGACCCCAACCTGCGCCGCGACATCACGATCGCGTCCACCGGCGAGCTGTAGGCGCCAGTGCAGGTTGCCCGCGCAGGCCAGCAGCGCCGGAGCGTTCTCGAAGTCCTCGGCGCGGCGGGGCTGGGTCTGCAGGACGTCGTTTCGGTGCAGTCCCGCGCGGACGGCGACCCCAACGTGGTTGACGCGGCGCTCGTCTGAAGGCACCGGCTCAGGCAGGCGTCTCGGCGGTCGGTCCGCTCATCACCGCTCGTGGTTTCTGCACGCACGTTGCGGTGAGAACCCGCGCCGGGACCCCCTGCGAGGGCGCGCCGACCCCTGAACGCGACACGCGATCACATGTGCTGATATCCGAGCCGTCTGCACGACCGTCGAGCGTCTCGGCGAGCCAGCGGCCACCGGGAATCACCGCCCACGCCGCCCTCCGGGGCGATCCTGCGGCCAATTACCACGAGCGGTGATCGGGCGACCGGGGGTGTCCATGCGAGGCGCCCGTGGCTCAGGCGGGCGGCGACTCAGACTGGCGGCTTCAGCAGTGTCAGGGCCATCACCATCGGCGTGCTCGCCCGCAGGGCGTGGCGCATGCCCGGCGGCATCGCGATCCAGGTCCCGGCTCCCGCAGTCTGCTTCTGCCCGTCCAGCACAAGCTCAGCGCTGCCCTCCAGCACCTCGATGATGGCCGCGCGGCTTGACGCGTGTTCGGTCAGCTCCTGCCCCGCGTCAAAGGCGAACAGGGTCAGGGCCAGCCGCTCGTCCTCGTAGACCGTTCGGCTCAAAATGCCACCTTTGGGGATCTCAACCTCAGCGCGAAGGCTGCCCACCAGACCGTAGTTCGCCATGTCAGCCCTCTAGTTCCAGAGCGGTCCGTACGGGTGCTCGCCCTCGAGCGGCCGCCCCTCGGCGATCCGGGCGAACGAGAACGGCGTGATGTCCACGGTTGCGGGGTGGCCGTCGAGCATCCACTCTGTCATCGAAGCGCCAATCGCGGGCGCCGTCTTGAAGCCCGTGCCCGAGAACCCGCAGGCCAGCCACAGCCCCTCTGGGCCAGCCGAGCCCACCGGCCCCAGGATTGCCCGCTGATCAGGCGTGATCCCGTCCTGGCCGCCGTGAGCTGTGCGGACGTCGCCCAGCGCCATCCACGGGACGCGCCGGCAGAGGCGCTCCGCAGCTTCTTCGACAAACGTGGGATCGGCCACGTCAACCGGCAGATCCGGCGAACCGCCCAGCTGGTTGTGCGTCTCGAGGCCCACAAGCAGCAGGTCGCGACCTTCGGGCCGGAAGTACACGGCGCCCGGCCGATCCAGAACCACCGGGATCGACGAGGGGTGCGCGGGTGGCAGACCGAAGTACGCGGTGTCGTGCCGCCAGGGCTCAACGGGGACCGTCACGCCAGCCGTGGCGGCCAGCACGGCTGACCAGGCGCCGGCCGCTACGACCACTACCGGCGCCGCGATGTCACCCGCGTCCGTCGCCAGCCCGGTGACGCGGCCAGCCTCGGTGCGGATCGCCGTCGCCCGCACGCCAGCCGACAGCGTGGCGCCAAGCTGCGAGGCCGCCGCGATGAACCCGGCTGCCGTCCCGCTCGGATCCGCATAGCCGGACAGTGGCTCATACGCACCCGCGACAATCCCGTCCAGGACGATGCCCGGCACCAACTCGGCGATCTCGGCGGGCGAGACCACCGACGTCCGGATCCCCAGCGCCAGCTGCTCGCCCACGTTCGCGCGCAGGGCGGGCGCGTCGTGCTCGTCGGCCAGTTGCAGGAAGCCCGTGCGCACAAAGCCCGGGTCCCCCACACCCACAAGCTCGGCCCAATTCGTGAAGTGCGGGAACGACGCCCAGGCCAGCGCGGCCTCCACCGCCAGGTCGTAGTGCATGCGCACAAACCCCGACGACCTGCCGGTCGCGCCTGCCGCGATACCGGAGCGCTCCACAACCGCGACGCGCTTGCCGCGCTTGGCCAAGTGGTACGCCAGCGACGCTCCCTGGACACCGGCGCCGACAACCACCACGTCCGCCGTGGCGGGCACTCGCGGGCTCACGCCGCCACCACCGCAGCTGCTGCATCACGCGCCCGGAGCCGCGCATAACCGGGCTTCACCACCTCGTTGATGAGCCGCAGCCGCTCGTCAAACGACACGAACGCGGACTTGAGCGCGTTGATTGTCAGCCACTCCATCTCGCCGAGGCCGATGCCGAAGGCGGCGTCGAGCGCCGCGAACTCGGACGACATGGACACGCCGCTCATGAGCCGGTTGTCCGTGTTCACGGTGACGCGGAAGCGGAGCCGCCGAAGCAGGTCGATGGGGTGATCTGCGATGGACGCGCAGGCGCCGGTGTGGACGTTGGACGTGGGGCAGAGCTCCAGCGGCACCCGGCGGTCGCGCACAAACGCGGCGAGGCGCCCCAATGCAACGGACCCGTCGGGACGGACGGTGATGTCGTCGATGATCCGGACGCCGTGGCCAAGACGCTCCGCTCCGCACAGCTGGAGCGCCTCCCAGATGGACGGCAGCCCAAAGGACTCGCCCGCGTGGATGGTCGTGTGAAAGTTCTCGCGGTGGATGTACTCGAACGCGTCGAGATGGCGCGTGGGGCGATAGCCCGCTTCAGGACCGGCGATGTCGAAGCCCACGACGCCCTGGACGCGCCAGCGCACGGCGAGCTCTGCGATCTCGCGGGAGCGGGCCGCCTGGCGCATGGCCGTGACGAGCACGCGAACGACGATGGGGTGGCCGGCGGCCGCGGCGCGCAACTCCCCTTCCCGGAGCCCTGCGAGCATGGCGGCAACCACCTCGTCGAGCGTGAGCCCCTTCTCCACCGAGAGCTCCGGGGCAAACCGGATCTCGGCGTAGACGACGCCATCTGCGGCCAGGTCCTCCACGCACTCCGCGGCCACGCGGATGATCGCGTCGCGGTGCTGCATGACGCCCACCGTATGGGCGAAGGTCTCGAGGTACAGCTCAAGGCTCTTGCGGTCCGCGCCGCGCCGGAACCAGACCGCCAGCTCGGCGACATCCTCCGTGGGCAGGCCGTGATACCCGAACTCGCGCGCGAGGTCGATGATCGTCGCCGGGCGCAGACCACCGTCAAGGTGGTCGTGGAGCAGCGCCTTGGGCGCCTCGCGGATCGTCTCGAGCGTGAGCATGGGGTACCTCCGTGGTGCAGCCGATCGTATCGCCCGAAGCGCCGCGGCGGAGCGTCAGCCCGCGTCACACCGCGGCGTTTCGCGGTGCTCCGGTGAGCGTGTTTCGCCAGCCGAGGAGGCCGGGACCCAGCCTGGCGAGGGCGTCACGGCCGCATCAGCGCCCGGGGGTGCTGCGCGTGGCGAACCCGGGGCCGACACGAGGCGATCTGTGCGGCTAGCACCCGTGGTGCTGCGGCCCTCGTCAGACGATGCCGAGCCGCTCCTTGGCGACCGCAAGCGCGGTGGCCACGCGCGCCGGCGCCGTGCCGCCGATCACGTCGGCCGACGCGAGCGACCCTTCCAGCGTCGCCGCGGCGCGCAACCCCGAGGCGATCCCCCGCTCATGCGCGAGGTGGCGCGCGGTTGGGTCGTCCGAGCCGTCAAGCGCGGCGCGGAACGCCTCATCGGGCAGCGCTGCGAGCGTTCGGATGCCCTCCGCCTCTGCCCCGCCGACAAGACCCCCGACGATGTGGTGCGCCGCCCGGAACGGGACGCCTCGCCGGACCAGCGCGTCCGCCAGCGCCGTGGCCGTGGTGTAGCCCTCCTCGGCCGCGACCCGCATGCGCCCACGGTCAACAACGAGCGTCTCCATCAGCCCGGCCATCACGTCCAGCGACGTCTCGAGCGTCCGCAGCGATGTGAATAGCGCGGGCTTGTCCTCCTGGAGGTCACGCTGGTACGCCAGCGGCAGCCCCTTGATCAGCGTCAGCATCCCGGCCAGCGCGCCGATGACGCCCGCCGATCGACCGCGCACAAGCTCGGCAGGGTCTGGGTTCTTCTTGTTGGGCATCATCGATGAACCCGTGGAGAACGCGTCCGCAACCCGCACAAAGCCAAATCGCGGGTTGGACCACCAGGTGATCTCCTCCGCCAGGCGCGAGAGGTGGACCATCGCAAGCGCCGCTGCCGCCAGAACCTCCACCACGAAGTCGCGGTCCGAGGTGGCGTCGAGCGAGTTAGCTGTCACGCCGGCAAAGCCGAGTTCGGCAGCCGTCGCCTCGCGGTCCAGCGGGTAGCCGGCCCCTGCCAGGGCGCCCGCGCCAAGCGGCGACAGGTTCAGCCGAGCGCGCGCATCAGCAAGGCGGCCGCGATCGCGCTCCAGCATCTCGACATATGCGAGCAGGTGATGCGCCAGCAGCACCGGCTGCGCCGGCTGGATGTGCGTGGCGCCGGGCAGGACCGCGTCACCCTCGCGCTCAGCGAGATCGACGAGCGCACACTCCAGGCCAACCAGTGCCTTGTCGAGGTCCCCGATCCGCCGCCGGGTCCACAAGCGCAGGTCCGTGGCCACCTGGTCATTGCGCGACCGGCCGGTGTGGAGCTTACCGCCCACCGCGCCAACGCGCTCGGTGAGCAGCGTCTCAAGGTTCATGTGGACGTCCTCGAGCGCCGGGTCCCACACCACAGCGCCCGCTGCCACGTCCTCGCGCAGGCTCACGAGGCCAATCTCGAGCTGCTCAGCCTCCTCTGGCGTCAGCAGGCCTGCTCGCGCCAGCCCGCGCACATGCGCGATGGAGCCTGCGATGTCGTCGAGCGCAAGCTCGGCGTCAACCTCGATGGAGCGCGTGAAGTCCGCCATCCGCGCGTCCGGCCCGTCGCCGAATCGACCGCCCCAGAGCCGCATGTCATCTCCCGTTGTGGTGGGATGCCATCGTACCGGCCGTGCGCTGCGGGCAGTGGCGCTGCCGGGCGGCAGAGCGATCCATCACCGCTCGTGATAGTCACCGGCGGTTTCTGCCACGGCCAGAGCCGTTGCCGGCAACGCAGTCGGCCGAGGCCTCGCCGCGACGCCCAACCAGCCGTCTCCGGCGCGGAATATCCGCACATGTGATCGGCCGGCCGCAAAACGGAACGCGCGACGTTGGATTGGGGCGTGTACGCTGAACTCGACGCGGACACGCGGGCAATTATCACGAGCAGTGATCGGGGTGCCTGCTCGCTTCGCTGTGCGGGCCACGCTCTGG
>JANYAA010000073.1 GCA_025355255.1 Chloroflexota bacterium
GCCGCCGGCGAGCGCTTCATCGTGGAGCGGGCGGGCCAGCCGGTGGCCGCCATCGTGCCGCTGCGGGATCTGGAGCAGCTGGACCCGGCGCGTGAGCGCGAACGGCGGCACGCAGCGCTCAGGGAGATCGAACTCAGGCGCCCACTCGCGCCGCGAGCCGGGCTGTCAAATGACGAGATCGTGGCCGAAATCCGCGCAGCCCGCGAGGAGCGGACCCAGCGGATCATCAACGCCGCGTCGGCATGACCGTCACGCATGAGCGGCCGCCGGTCGTTGTGGACGCATCCGTCGCCGTGGCTCTGGCACTGCGCGAGCGCCAGACGGTGACCGCAGCCTGGGACCAATGGATTGACGAGGACCGGATGCTCCTTGCCACCGCCGTCGGCTGGAGCGAGATCGGTAACGCGCTGCTCCATCGCCTCGACGGGGACCCAGCGGAAGCCGCGCTTGCGGTGTGGTCGGTCCAGCGGGCCGGCCTTGAAACGGCGGACCGCGGGCCTGCCGGTGTTCGGTTCGCGCTTGACCTGGCCGCTCGTCACCAGCTCTCCGTCTACGACGCAACCTACTTGTGGCTGGCCATCGACATCGAGGGCGAGCTGGCCACGCTCGACGTGGCCCTTGCGCGGGCGGCTGAGGCTGAGGGCGTCGCACTGGCGTTGCAGCCGTCATGACGCAGGCGTTCCTGCTGGCATTCGGCGTCATCCTGCTGGCTGAGCTGGGCGACAAGAGCCAGCTCATGGCGCTGGCCTTTGCGGCGCGCTACCCGGCCCGCGTCGTGATCGTGGCCGTTTCAATTGCCACGCTCATCGTCCATGCGGGCTCGGTGCTGCTGGGCTCGGCCTTTGCGCTGGCTATCCCAACGCAGGCCATCCAGATCGTGGCCGGGCTCGCGTTCTTCGCGTTTGCCGCCTGGACCATGCGCGGCGACTCGCTGGGCGAGGCGGAGGAGGACCGCGCAGCCAAGTCCGGGCGCTGGGCACTGGTCACCATCGGCACAGCCTTCTTTCTGGCGGAGCTGGGCGACAAGACGATGCTCGCGACGATCACGCTCGCCACCACCGAGGAGCCCATCGGCACGTGGCTGGGCTCAACCGTGGGCATGGTGGCGGCCGATGCCCTTGCCATCCTGATTGGCTCAATCCTCGGCACGCGGATGCCGGAGCGGGCAATCAAGGTGTTTGCCTCGGCGGCGTTCGTTGTGTTTGGGGTGATCCTCATCGTCGAGGCGCTGCACCTGGTGTAGCGCCGGACCGCCGCGGGCGTCCTTTGCGCCCTGTGGCGGCCCAACGGTTGCGCGCCGAGACGGTTCACCCTCCGGGGACGCACTTGTTGCGCCGATCTGCCCTGTCGCGCGACAAGTGGCGCACGGGGGGGCCGGATTGTTCCGTGGCGGAACCGTTGGGCCGTCGTGCGGCTGGGCATTACGCTGGGGACCCACCAGCACTCACAGGCAGGAGCCCAATATGACCAGCGTCCACCTGCTCCACGCCGGCTACACAACGGGCGGCGTCGGCTCGTCCATCGCGCTCGTCCGAGACGGTGAGGCGCTGATCGTGGTGGATCCCGGCATGGTCAAGTCCAGATCCCTGATCCTCGAACCGCTTGCCGCGCTGGACGTTGTGCCAGAGGCCGTCACGCACGTCTTCCTGAGCCACCACCACCCGGATCACACCATCAACATCGCGCTGTTTCCCAACGCCGAGGTGGTGGACTTCTGGGCGCGCTACATCGGCGACCAGTGGCTAAACCACGATGGCGACGGGTACCGGCTGGCGCCGCACTCGCAGCTATGGGTGACGCCTGGGCACACCGGCGAGGACGCCTCGCTCATCGTTGAGGCGGACGACGCGGTCTACGCCATGACCCACGCGTGGTGGCACCAGGACATGACCCCCGCGATTGACCCGCTGGGCGACGACCAGGCCGCCATCGAGGTGTCGCGCGCCCGGATCCTTGCGGCTGCCGACGTCGTCATCCCCGGGCACGGCGGCCCGTTCCGGGTGCCCGGCCGGTAGCAGGTCCCCCCCCTAAACCCGGTCTCCGGCGCTGCAACCGGGAGGCTGCCCTATGCTCACCCCGATGCGAGGTCCCGTGGCGCTTGTCGGCGCCGGTGAGTTTCTGGACGAGATGGCTGAGATCGATCGCGGCCTGCTGGCGTCAACCGGTCGTCCGCGCCCGCGTGTCGTGATCCTGCCGACGGCGTCCGCGCCTGACGGCGAAGAAGTCTTCCAGGGCTGGGCGGATCGCGGTGTTGACCACTTCGCACGCCTTGGCGCCGAGGTGGAGCCAGTCATGGTGCGGACGCCAGAAGAGGGCTTCCAGCCCGCGGCCATCCAGGCGATCGGCGAGGCGGACCTTGTCTACATGTCGGGCGGCAGCCCCCGCCATCTCCTCGGGGTGCTCACGGGATCTCCCTTGGCTGACGCCATCCGCGAGGCCAACGACCGCGGTGCGGTGATCGCGGGGTGTTCAGCCGGCGCCATGGTGATGGTTGGCCGGCTGATGGACTTCCGCGTCGTGCCGAGGCTGCGAATGCCCGTGCCGTTCCCCGTGCGCTGGCGGGCCGGCCTCGGGCTGGTGGACAACGTCGCCGTCCTCCCGCACTACGATGCCTTCCCGGAGCCGCTCTCGGCCGCGTTCGCGCTGCAGTCGCCGCGCGGCGGCGTGGTGCTGGGAATTGACGAGGACACGGCGGTTGTAGGCCGCAGCGGCGCGTGGCAGGTGTTTGGCCGCGGCCGGGTCACCGTGTGGCGCGGGCGCCACCGCGAGCGGTTCCGCAAGGGCGAGGCGTTCCGCCTGTAGCGCGCGACGTCGGGGCGGCCAGGCGCGTGAGGACCCAAGCATGTCCCTGACGGGCATCGGCTGGCATGGGCATCGCTTTCGACTATCGTCCTCTGGGCGACATCGGCCACAAGTTGTGCCAGCCGACCTGTCGCAATCGACCACGAGACTCGATCTGCGAGCCGGGAGCAATGGGGGCGCCCGGTCCGCAACCGGGTCCCGGGGGCTGACCGGCCTGGGCTAGATGCGGCCGCGTGGGGGGAGGCGCGCTGTGACCGCTCAGGGACGGCTGCTCGCGGGGCCCGGTCGGCACGCGCGCAAGACATGGAGGCGTGGACACGGTGCTTCGGCTGCTGCACACCGCTGACGTGCATCTGGGCGCTCGCCATGCCGATATGGGTGAGGCCGCGGCAGCGCAGCGGGAGCGCCAATTTGCCGCATTCAAGGCCGCCATCGATCTCGCGCTGACGGAGCGCGTAGACCTGGTGCTCGTCGCCGGGGACCTCTTTGACTCCAATGTCCAGCCGCGGCGCTCGGTGGAACGGGTGGCCGCGGAGCTCGCCCGCCTTGCGGAGGCGCGGGTGCGCGCCGTCATGATCCCGGGCACGCACGACGTGTATGACCGCGCGTCCGTCTACCGCGCGTACGACCTCCCGGCGATGGCCGGCAGCAGCGGGCCAACCGGGCTCATCACGCTGCTCACCCCGGAGCGCCCGTGGGTCCACATCGAGGCCCTGGACACCGTTGTTCACGGCCCTGTCTTCGCCACCAAGCGCGCGCCATACAGCCCCCTGCGAGACCTCCCGGCGGCCATTGCCGCATCGCCGGGGGCCACTTGGCGCATCGGCCTGCTGCATGCCACGGTCGCCATCCCGGGCAGGGTGGAGCAGGACGAGGTGGTCATCACCACCGGCGAGATTGCCGCAAGCGGGCTTGACTATCTGGCGCTGGGGCATTGGCACTCGGCGCAGAGCGCACGGGCGGGCGCGGTGACGTTTGCCTATGCCGGTGCGCCGGAGCCGGTCGCCGTGGACCAGGATCGCGCTGGCAAGGTGCTGCTGGTCGCGCTGGATGAGCGCGACGGGCGCCGCAGCGTGGTTGTCGAAGAGCGGGTGGTAGGCCGGACGCGCTTTGCCAAACTGGACATCGATGCCGGTTCCGTGGCGTCCCAGCCGGACCTCGTGGCGAGGCTCGCCGCGCACGCAGACCCGGAGCTGGTGCTTGACGTGCGGCTCACGGGCGTTCGCGAGGATGACTTGGATCTGGAGTTCAGCGAGATAGAGGTTGCGCTCAAGGCCTCGTTTCTGCGGCTGCGGCTCCGGGACGCGAGCATGACGGCGCCTGTCGCTGGCCCACTGCCGCCGGCCGAGACCGTTGCTGGCGCATTCCTCCGCAATCTCGGCGAGCGGATCGCCGCGCTGGAGGCAGCCGAGCAGGGCGACACCTCGGCTGCCGCGGAGCTGCGCGACGCGTTGCGGCTCGGCCGCCTGCTGCTTGCCGGCCACGAGGTGACCCTGTGAGGATCAGCTCGATACGGCTGCGGAACCTCCGGCGTCACGACCAGCTTGCGCTGGATCTGGCACCAGGGCTGACCGTCGTTCGCGGCCCCAACGAGGCGGGCAAGTCCACGCTGCAGCGGGCCATCGAGATGGCGTTGACGCGCAAGGTGACGGCGTCCGGCATGGAGATGGACAGCTGGGTGCGCTGGGACGCGGCCGCGGGCGAGCGCCCCGAGATCGATATGTCCTTCACCTGGGAGGATGATGACGGGGCGGTGCACAACGGCCACCTGGAGAAGCGGTTCTTGGGCGTCAAGGGCACGGTCCGGCTTGAGCTGGACGACGCCGTGATCACGGATCCGGCCAGCGCGGACGAGGAGCTCGCCGCCCTGTCGGGCATCCCCAATGAGAAGTTCTTGGGCGCCACGGCGTCCGTCCGCCATCACGAGCTTGACGGGCTCGATGCCGGCGAGACCACGTTGCGTGATCGGCTGCAGACCTCAATCAGCGGCGCGGACGAGGGGTCGGGCAAGGCCAAGACCAAGCTTGCGGATGCGCTGCACAAGCTGCGCCAGTCGGGTGCAAAGAACCCGGGGCGGCTCAAGATGGCCGAGGACGCCGTCAAGGCCGCCGAGATGACGGTGCAGAACGGCGATGCGGGGCTGGTCAGGCTTGAGGCGGACCGGGACGCCCTGGGCGTTGCGCGTGAGCGGCGGGCAGCGGCCGAGGCGCTCCTCGCGGAGGAGTCAGCGCTCCTGGACGGGGCGCGTCAGGCCGAACGTCTCGCCGGTGAGCGAGTGCAGGCTCGCACGGCGTTTGAGCGATACGAGGCCGCGGCCGGGGCTGCGGGCGAACTGGCGGCGCGACTGGCGGCGCCCGGCTTGGCTGTCGCGGCGGCCGACATTCGAGCACGGCTGGCCGCTCTAGCGGAGGCTGAGACCCAGGTGGCCACGCTGGTGCGACTGGTTGATGCGGCCCCCGTGGCGCCTGGCTTGCCTGGCCTGCCTGCGGCCGGGTCCGTCCCGGCCGGAGGCGGCGGGCGAGTGCTGCTGCCGGCGTTCACCCTGATCCTGGGGCTTGGTGCGTCGGCGCTCGGCGGTGCGGCACTGGCCGGGCTGCTGGGCGCGTCCGTGGCGGCGGCAGGTGTCGGCGCGCTGGCCGTCGGGGGTGCGCTGATCGTC
>JANYAA010000106.1 GCA_025355255.1 Chloroflexota bacterium
GCGCGGAGGGCGCGTGTGAAGGAGCCGGCCGAGATCCCGTCTGCTGGCCAGGCGTCCTCCTCGGCCCGGAGCGCGGACTCCAGCAGCCGCAGATGGAGGGCTGGATCCTGGGTCTCACCGTGCGGCGTCTTCACGGAAGCCACCTCCAGCCGGTTCTGGGTGATGGTTCCGGTCTTGTCCGTGATGATCAGGTCCACCGCCCCCAGCGTCTCCTCAGCGTTGAGGCGCCGCACCAGCACGCCCCGCCGCAGCAGGCGAAACGCGCCAAGGCCCAGGATCACCGCCAGCAGAACCGGCGGCTCCTCCGGGATGGCCGCAATGGCGGACGAGATGCCCGCCAGCACGTTCTCGCCCAGCGGATGTCCGCGCAGGAAGCCCATCCCCGTGGTGAACACGATGAGCACAACCGCGACGACAAGCAGGATCTTGACCAGTCGGTCCAGCTCCAGCTGGAGCGGGCTCCGCCGCCGCTCACGCGACACGAGGCCGCCGGCGATCCGCCCAAATTCCGTGACCTGGCCAATCGCCGTGACGATGCCCTCGCCGCGGCCGCCAACCACGCTTGTGCCCGAGTAGGCCATCGACCGACGCTCGGTCAGCGCGGCCTCGTCGGCATCGGGCGCGACGCGCGCCTCCTCAGGCACCGACTCGCCGGTGAGCACGCTGCGGTCCACGAGCAGGCGGTCAGCCTTGGTCACCCGCAGGTCCGCCGGCACCACATCACCTGCCTTGAGCAGGACCATGTCGCCGGTCACCAGCGTTGACGCCGCTACCACCGACGCCTCGCCGCCACGCCGGACGCGCGCCGTGGGCGCCGTGGCCTCGCGCAGCGCTTCCAGCGCCCGTTCGCCGCGGTACTCCGTCACGACGTCCGCACCGACGATGGGGATGAGGCCGGCAAGCACCAGCAGCCCGTCGCGCACCTCGCCCACCGCCACCGCGAGGAGGCCGGCGGCCGCAAGCATCAGCACAAACGGCTCGGTGAGCGATTCCACCACCATGCGCCAAAGTGGTTCACGCTTTGCTTCCTGCAGCGCGTTTGGCCCTGCCGCGGCCGCGCGGTCCTCCGCCTGCCGGGCCGAGAGGCCAAACGCTGGGTCAACTCCCAGCTCGGCGGCTACCGCGTCTGCGGTCAGCATGTGGTGGCGCGAACCCATGGGCGGCTCCTCTGATACCCCCGCTCCGCCATAGGACGCCGGTCTGCGGCGCTTGGGAAGAGCCGGGCGGTCCGTCGTTGGTCAGGCGGCGGCGTCGGTCCAGGCTGTGCTGAGCGCCGGCGCGGTGGTCAGCGTCTGCAGCACGACGCAGTAGGCCTCCGTGCGCTGCTTGAGCTTTTCGAGCCGATCCGCGGGCACCTCACCCTCGAGATCGAAACTCAGCCGGATGGCTTGGAAGCCAACGGGCACATCGGGCGTGCCAAGGGTGCCCCGCAGATCCAGGTCGCCTTCCACGCTGACCCGGATCGCAACGCCGTCGAGCCCCATGTTCGCGGCCACCATCTGGGCCGTGATCTGGGCACAGGCGGCAAGCGCCGCGAGCAGCAGGTCGCCTGAGCAGGCGCCCGCGCCCGAGCCGCCCACACCGGCGTGGGCACCGGCTGCGTACAGCGCTCGGCCCATATCCACCGAGCAGCTCATGGCGTCGCCCGCCTGCGACCCCGTTGCACGCAAGGTGATGAAGGCTGCGTCCGGCGCCTCGCGGTATCGCTCCTTGATGGGCGCTTGCAGCTCGCGCAGCGTCATGCTGTCCTCCGGGTTCGGAACGCGGGACGCAGTTGCGCCCAGTGCAGGCTAGCAGCGCGGGAGCGTCAGGCCGGCCCAAGCACCGCTGGCGGAACAGGCCCAGACGCCGCCCGGTGCTCAAACGCGTCCACCGCCACCGGGAGCGTGGGGTAGATCTTTGACTCGTCGATGACCTTCAGGAGCCCGGAGCGCCGCAGTTGCGCCCGCAGGTTCTGCTTCACGCGCGCCATGGCAAAAACGATGCCGCGCTTTGCGAAGTCCGCCGCCAGCAGCTCCAGCGCATCCACGGCGGTCATGTCCAGCTCCACGATCGCCTCCGCGTTGAGGAGGAACCATTCGACGGGGCTGCCCTCGGCCTCGATGGCCGCCAGCGCGTGGGCCCGGAAGTCAGACGCGTTGGCGAAGCACAGCGGCGCGTCGTAGCGGAAGACCACCAGTCCCGGGACAGTCTCAGCCTCGGGGTAGTCCGTGATGTCGTGAAGGCCCGCGAGGCCGGGCACGCGGCCCAACACCGCTGCCGGAGGGCGCGCCACACGGGCAAAGAGCTCGGCCACCGACAGCCCAACGGCAAACAGGATCCCCGCCAGCACGTCAAACACCAGCACGCCGATGAGCGCGGTCAGCGCAAGCACAAGCTCCGACGACCGGAAGCGCGCCAGCCTGCGAAGCTCGCCCGTCTGAACCAGCCGCAGGCCGGCGTACACCACGATCCCCGCGAGCGTGGCTTTCGGGATGACCGCCACCAGGCCCGGGGCCGCCAGCACAATCAGCGTCACCGACGCCGCGGCAACGAGCCCGGCGACCTGGGTGCGGGCGCGCATCGCATCGATGATGGCCGTGCGCGAGCCTGAGCCCGACAGGGGGAACCCGCCCACAAGCCCGGCTGCGGCATTGGCGACGCCCAGCGCCAGCAACTCCCGGTTGGCGTCGATCTCCTCGCCCGTTCGTACGGCAAACGCCTGGCCCGTGAGGATGACATCGCTGTACGCGACGAGCGCGATGGCGACGGCCGAGCCGAGCAGCGCGCCAATGTCGCCCACGCCCAGGTTGGGGAGGGCGAGCGTGGGCAGCCCTGAAGGCACCGGTCCAACCGCCACCACGCCCTGCGCCTGAAGGTTGAGCGCCACGGCGATCGCCGATGACCCAATCACGGCGATCAGGGTGCCCGGCGCCAGCGGCGCAACGCGGCGCAGCACCAGCAGGAAGATCGCGACGGCGGCGCCGATGCCCAGGATGAGCGGGTTGATCTCGCCCAGCCTGCCCGACATCTCGATCGCCTTGCCCGTGGCGCTCGATGCCACAAGCGCCACACCGGTCAGCGTGCCGAGCTGGCTGAGCGCCATGATCAGGCCGACGCCCGCCATGTAGCCCACCAGGATGGGCTTCGACAGCAGGTCCGCGAGGAAGCCCAACCGCAGCACCGAGGCGCCGATGCAGGCAAGCCCCACAAGAATCGCGAGCCCAGCAGACAGCGCCACCCATCGGCCCACATCGCCAGCGGCCAGCGGCGCCACCGCTGCTGCAACCATGACCGCCGTGCCTGACTCAGGCCCAACCGAGAGCAGGCGGGAGGATCCGAGCACGGCGTAGGCCACCATCCCCACGACGGCCACCCACAGCGCGGTGAGCGGCGGGGCGCCTGCCAGGCTTGCGTACGCGAGACACTGGGGCACCAGGTACGCGGTCACGGCGAGGCCTGCCATCACGTCTGCCCTGAGCCAGGCGCCCGTGTAGCCCTGGAGCTGGTCGAGGCCCGAGACGGACCGCGGCCTGCGCTTCCGGACTGCAGTTGTCGCCATGTGTCGGCGTTCCTCAGGCTGTCCCGCGATGTTCGGGACCACCGGCACTCTACTATGCCGGCACAGGTGCGATGGTAGGCCTAGGCGACGCTCGCGGCCCGAGGTATGAGCAAACCGACGCCAGCTCCAATCCGCCACTGACCCGGCCCGGCAGCCCCTAGAGGCACCGGACGCCAGCGGTCCCACTGGCCAACCGGAGCATCGGCAGGGCCGCGAGCCCCGCCTTGTGTCCCGACCCGTGCTGGTGGCACGATCACTGGGAACCACCCACGCCTCGAGGTCGTCTCCGGCCCATGTTTACCAACCTGCGCCAATCGCCCGGTCGGGCAACACTGCCATTCCTGCTGCTGACCGCCGCGGTCACGATTGGCGCCTGTACCGGGGGTGCCTCGCCCAGTCCATCGCCCGCCCCGTCCGTGTCGGTGGGCACGGCTGCCCAGGCCATGGCCGTGGTTGCGGCCCACACCCCGTGGTTTGACGGCGTGAAGGCCAAAGACCCCAATGCCGTCGGCGCGTCCGCCTGGTGGGAGGCGAGCCCCATGGACGCGGCCACACCGCCCGCAGCCTGGAGCGTGGTGGTCACCGTGGGCTGGGGTGATTGCCAGGCGGGCTGCATCAACCGCCACATCTGGACCTGGCAGGTGACAACCGCCGGATCGCTGACCGCCGCGTCGGAGAGCGGCCCCGCGGTGCCCCCGGACCTGCTCGTCGCGCTCGCTGCGGCTGCCACCTCGTCCGGCATCGGCGGCCGGGCATCCGCCGGACCGGTGTGCCCGGTCGTCCGTCCCGGCCAGACCGGCTGCGACCCCCGCTCCGTGAAGGGCGCGGTGCTGATCATCCGCGACGCCTCCGGCAAGGAGGTTGCCCGGGCCACAACCGACGACGTCGGCCTCTTCCGCGTTGCCGTTGCCCCCGGCGCCTACACGGTGGAGGCGCAGCCCGTGGCGGGCCTGATGGGCATCGCGCCGCCCGTTCAAGTCACCGTGGAGGCGGGGCACCTGGCCAACGTCGCGCTGGATTACGACACCGGCATTCGCTGAGCGCGGTCCGGCTTGCCCTGAAAAACTGCGGCTACTGGATCAGCTCAATCGCGCGCGACAGTCCTTGGCACCGGGCCAGGCCAAGGACAACTTCCTCCGCGGTGTGTCACTCCGTCGCCAGACACGACTGGAAAGGGCAGCATGACCTCCGACCTTAGGGAACCGACTGGACGCCAGTGCGGCCGCGCCTGGGTTTCCGTCGAGTTGCGCCGGCAGCCCCCCCCTGGCTGCTGATCAGTGCACGAGATACACCGCGCCGGTCGGCGAAAGCATCTGGCCGTTTGGCGAGTTCGCGACGGTCCCCACTCTGACGGCGGTGACCCATTTCCCGTGCTGGGTGTCTGCGCCGACAATCACGATGCCGGCGAACCCGATGATGTGATAATAACCGTTGGCTCCGCTGCCGATGAGGCCTTGGTTATCAAAGATGGGAACCCAGACGATGACTGGAGCTGCCGGATTGATGTAGGCACTGAAATTGGCCGGCATGTTACCGGTTGCCGACCCAATGTAGTTGTTGGTCGCGGCTGGATTCAGCTCCGTGCAACAGCCATAGCTGTTGGGGGGGGGACCGACCTCGCTGTCGAGGAACTTCTGACTTGTATCGCAACCGTCATTGATCATGCCCAGGCCGAAACCAGCGCACTTGGACGATGGCCCGGTGGGAGCCCCGAAGGCCAGCCACCCGAACGCTCCCGGGCCAATCTTCGCGGATGCATCCCCTGACGATCCGCCAATACACGTCACGAAGTTGGCCGCGTTCGGGTCGCAGTAAGGAAGGTCGTTCAGCGCCGTATCCTGGATCCCCAGCGGCAGAACTCCTGCGGACGCCACGCCTTGTGTGACCGCGGTCGCGGCAACCCCCGCCGACCAGGTGTTTATGCTGATGATGCCGATGAAGAACGTGTGCCACGTGGTATTGGCGCTGACCACGACTCCGGCCGCGCCGGAAGGGATGCCGCCCCCGACGGCACCGATGGCCTTGCCGGTCGCATCCACGTATTCCGCGCTAACGAACTGGGCGTGATTGGCAGTCAAGACGCTCGCAATGGCCTGCTGGACGTTTCCGTCTGTACCGGCGCCTGCAGGCTTGCCTGTATAGAACTCGCCGAGCACGCGTGCGCCAGCCAAGGCGGAGAGGTCAGCCGCGTTCTGAGTCATGCGCTGCTCACTGAGCCCGTAGCCAACATCCACGACGAGTCCGGCCATCAGCAGCAACACAGGCAGCACGAGCACGAACAAGACAAGCGACTGTCCGCGTTGGAACCGATGGAGTGGGCGAGACATCGACATCTCCTTAGGGGATGGCCTTCGTAGCCGAGATCGCCAAAGTGGCCGAGCCGGACAAGGACACGGAACCGATCATCTGGCTAACGATGGGCGTGATCGGGACGAACTGGTAGACGATACGGACAGACACCATGTTTCCAGAGCCATTTGGAACCGAGCTACCGCTGCACTCCGGGTACGTGACAGATGCCTCCGTCCAAGCTCCGGTTGGGGCCGGGTCGCTTACGCTGCCCGCGTCGCAGGCGAGGTACACGTTCACCGCCGCGAGGTTCATGCCTACCGCCATGCGATTCGCCGCACTGACCACGTCCGCTTTCAAGACGGCCGTGGTGGCAGGGCAGACATGGGCACCGGGGTAAGTTGGCGTAATCAGGCTCGCCGACGACACGCAGGACGGATCCTGTGACGTCGTCTCTCCGACCCAGGAGGCTTCGACCGCTGCGACTCGTGCGCCCTCTCGGGCAGCTTGAGAAAGCTGGTTGTAGGAGTACACGATCCGAGCTCCGTCGACAATCCCGAAGAACACAAGCCCAAAGATCGGGATCACGAGTGCGAACTCCACCAAGGCTTGGCCGAGTGCGCGGCGTCTTGTCAACATGACTGGCTCACTTGCCGACCAAGACAGTAGTGGTCGTTTGGCCCGTGCAGCCCGTGCTGGTGATCGCTTGGAGTCCCACTGTCCAAGTCTGCTGTGAGGTCGGATGGCCGTTCTTG
>JANYAA010000107.1 GCA_025355255.1 Chloroflexota bacterium
ACAACGCGTGCGACTGCACGAACTGCGCGCAGTGGATGAGCTCGCGGAGCTTCGCCGCGGAGGCAGGGATGCGAACGGCCATGATCGCGTCGCACGCCTTGGACGAGGCGAGCAGGTGGCTGACCGGGCAGATGCCGCAGATGCGCGAGGTGATCGACGGCATCTCGTAGTACGGCCGTCCCTCGACGAACTTCTCGAACCCGCGGACCTGGGTCACGTGGAACTGGGTGTCCGTCACCTGCCCCGCGTCGTCGAGCTTGATCGTGATCTTCGCGTGGCCCTCAATCCGCGACACGTGGTTGATCGTCACCGTCTGCATGGCTGGCTTCTGGGCCTCCGTCGGTTGCGACGCCAGTGCGTCGTGAGCGGACTCGACGCCCGCAGCGGCATGGGTGGTCCTTCGCCGCGTCTCTGCTGTCGCCTTCCTGCTGGCCATGGCCGCCTACCCGAACCGGAGCTTGGAGCCGAGGTCCGGTTCGCGGCCCTCGAGCAGGTCGCCCAGCACCATCAGGATGGCGTTCGCCTTCGGCGGACACCCCGGGACGTGCACGTCCACCTTGATAGCCGAGTGCAGTGGTTCCGCCTGCTTGAGCAGTCCGGGCACGCCGTCGGTGGGCACGCCCGGGCAGACGGTGGCGCCCTCGACGTAGATCCTCTCCAGCAGCTTCCGGGTCGGGATGCCGTTCCGCATCGAGGGGACGTTGCCCGTCACCGCGCAGTCGCCCAGCGCTACGACAATGCGGCTGCGGCTCCGCACGGTCTGGGCGAGCTTGAGGTCGTCCTGGCTGCTGACCGCGCCCTCGACGAGGGCGACATCGACCCCCTCAGGCCACTCCTGGGCGTCCACCAGCGGGCCGAACACGATGTCGGCCTTGCGCAGGATCGCGATGATCCCCTCGTCCGTATCGAGCAGTGACATGTGGCAGCCGGCGCAACCGTCCAGCCAGCAGGTGCCGATCCTGGCCTTGTCCATCACTCGCCCTCGCGCATGGAGGTGAGGCGACTGACGGCGGCACGGCGCTTGGTCATCTCCTCAACCCCCCAGCCCTTCTCGGCCATGGCGCCGGTTGGGCAGGCCTGAACACACTTGCCGCAGCTTGTGCAGCTGGTCGCCTCGCCCCATGGCCGCTGGAGCTCCGACACAAGCCGCGAACCGATGCCGCGACCGGCCAGCTCCCAGACGTGGGCGCCTTCAACCTCTGCGCACGTCCGCACGCAGCGCGAGCACAGGACGCACCGGTTGTGGTCGAGGACAAAGCGCGGGTGCGTCATGTCCACGGGCAGGCGCGGATAGCTGTACGGGTACCGAACGCTCGTGACGCCGTGCTCCTGCGCAAGCGTCTGGAGCTCGCAGTGACCCGACGACACGCAGACCGCGCACACGTGGTTGCGCTCGGCAAACAGGAGTTCCAGGGCGATCTTGCGATAGGACTCCAGTTGCGGCGACGTGGTCGCGACCGCCAGGCCCTCCTGCACGGGCGTCGTGCACGCGGGGAGCAGGCGCGAGACGCCCGACACCTCCACCATGCACAGCCTGCAAGCGCCAACCGTGCTGAGGCCCTCCATGTAGCAGAGCGCCGGGATGTACTTGTTGTTGGTGCGCGCGACCTCGAGGATCGTCTGGCCGGCGGTTGCCGCGATGACCTCGCCGTCGATGCGGACCTTCACCTTCTCGGTCAAGGCGGTCTCCTATCGCTCGGTGCTGCGGATATCGCACCGCAGGCATCGGGATGTCTCCTCAAGGGCCGCGACGGCCGTGAGGCCCAGTGACACCTCGGCGTACGAGCCGACGCGCTTGGCGGCGGGCAGCTCGCCTGCAACGTGGCGTCGACACTCCGACGGCGTCTCGGGCGGCTCCATCCCGTAGACGAAGTTCGGTATGAGGCTTGGGAAGCGCTTCTGCCCCATCAGCCGCTTGTCGATGTTGCGGGCGGCCTTCTTGCCGAACCCCATCGCGTTGGACACGTTTGATGCGCCGCTGATGAGGTCGCCGCCGGCGTAGAAGCGTTCGCGGCTGCTCTCGAGGGAGTAGCGGTCCACCTCGATGGTGCCGTCCTCCTTGAGCACCAGGCCCGATGCCTTGCAGAAGTCGGGGTCCACCTTCTCGCCCACCGCGAGGATGACCGTGTCGCAGTCGAGCCGGATCACCTCGTCGGTTGGCACGGGCCGCCGCCGACCGGAGTTGTCGAACTCACCGGGCCTCGTGCGCACCGCCTCGAGGGCCTTGACCTGGCCGCTTCGGCCACCGACGATCCGATGCGGGGCGGCGAGGTAGACGATCTTCGCGCCCTCGTGTTCGGCCGCCTCGATCTCCTCGGGGATGGCTGGCATGTCCTTGCGCTCCCGCCGGTAGACCACCGTCACGTCCGCGCCCAGCCGGCGGGCCGTACGCGCCGAGTCGATCGCCGCGTTGCCGCCACCGATCACCACCACGCTCTTGCCCACAGGGACCGGGTCGTTGCGCGAGACGGCCTCGAGGAACGGCAGCGCCGCCATGACGCCCGTCAGCTCGGTGCCCGGGAGGTAGACCCAGGCCTCCTTCCAGGTCCCGATGGCCATGAACACGGCGTCGAACTGGTGCGCGATGTCGTTGAGCGTGGTCGCTTCGCCGACGCTCGCGTTGAACTGGAACTTGACGCCGAGCCGCTCGATGAGCTCGATCTCGCGGTCCAGGACCTTCTTGGGCAGCCGGTACTCCGGCAGCGCGTAGCGCAGCATCCCGCCGGCGGCGGGCCGTGAATCGAACACCGTGACGCTGTGGCCGAACAGCGCCAGGTAGTAGGCGCACGTGAGGCCTGTGGGGCCGGCACCGATGATCGCCACATCGCGCCCGGTGGGCTCGAGCTTGCGCTCGGCGACGCGTGCCGCAAGCGCGTCAAACCTGTCCGAGAGCAGCACCTCGTCGGCGATGACGCGGTGGACCTCGCGCATGTTCACGGCCTCGTCCAGCCCAACACGGCGGCAGTGGTCGTCGCACGGGTGCTGGCAGACGCGTCCGGTGGATGCGGGCAGCGGGTTGTCGAGGATCACCGAGAGGAACGCGTCCTCGAGCCGGCCCTCCTTGTACAGCTGCAGGAACCGCGGAATGTTCATGTGCAGCGGGCAGGAGTTCTCGCAGGGCGAGATCGCCAGATCCTCACACACGCCGGCGCGGCACCGCTTCGCGACGATATGGTCCTCAAACTCCCGGCGGAAGTGCCGCAGGCTGGTGAGGACCGGGTTGGGGGCGCTCTGCCCAAGGCCGCACAGCGAGGTGTCGCGGACCATGCGGCACAGCTCGTCGAGCGCGGCGATGTCCTCGTGGGTTGCCGTACCCAGGGTGAAGCCGTTGAGGATCCGGAGCGCCTTGTCCAGGCCAACGCGGCATGGGACGCACTTGCCGCAGCTCTCGGCCTGGGTGAACTCGATGAAGTAGCGCGCGACGTCAACCATGCAGTTGTCGTCGTCCATGACCACCATGCCGCCCGAGCCCATGATCGAGCCGAGCTGGGCGAGGGTCTCGTAGTCCACCGGGGTGTCGAACATGTCGGCAGGTATGCAGCCGCCGGATGGCCCACCCGTCTGCACGGCCTTGATGTCACGGCCGTTGATGCTGCCCCCGCCGATGGCGTAGATGAAGGTCGAGATGGGGGTGCCGAGCGGCATCTCCACGAGACCGGTGCTCTTCACTTTGCCCACGAGCGAGAACACCTTCGTGCCCGCGCTCTTGACGCTGCCCGTCTCGGTGAACCACGCTGGGCCTTTGGTGACAATCGGCGCGATGTTGTACCAGGTCTCGACATTGTTGATGTTGGTGGGCTTGCCCGTGAGGCCCTTCTGGGCGGGGAACGGCGGGCGCACACGCGGTCGGCCGGCCTGGTCCTCGAGCGACGCGATCAGCGCCGTCTCCTCGCCGCACACAAACGCTCCGGCTCCCTCGACAGTCTCGATGTCGAAGTCGAATCCGCGCCCCAGGACGTTGGTGCCGAGCATGCCGTAGGCCCGGGCCTGCTCGATCGCCTGCTCAAGACGCAGCACCGCCAGCGGGTACTCAGCGCGGACGTAGACGATCCCGCGCGCCGCGCCCGTGACGTAGCCGGCGATCGCCATGCCCTCGAGGAGGGCGTGCGGATCCGACTCGATCTCGTTGCGGTTCATGTAGGCGCCCGGGTCGCCCTCATCCGCGTTGCAGATGAGGTACTTCTCAGGTCCCGGCGCCTTGGCCAGGAACTCCCACTTGTTGCCGGTCAGATACCCGGCACCGCCCCGGCCGCGGAGTTTGGACGCCTTGACCTGCTCGATGACACTGGCCGGGCTCTGGTCAATCAGGACCTTGTAGAGGGCCTGATACCCGCCAATCGCGATGTACTCCTCGATGTCGTCAGGGTTGATCAATCCGCAGTTGCGCAGGACGGTCTTGACCTGCCCGCTGAAGAAGGGGATCTCGTTCCAGTTGGGCACGTCCGGAAAGCCTGTGCCGTACTTCACGCGGCCCGTGATGTGGTCCCACTCCTCGATCTTGCAGAGCACGATCCTGGCGGGCGGCGGCGCCCCTTCGTGAAGGCCGTTGAGGATCCCGGCAACGTCGCTGGGCTGGACGCCGTGCAGCATCAGCAGCGGACGCCCAGGCACCCACACGTTGACGAGCGGCTCCTCGGCGCAAAACCCGAAGCAGCCCACGGGGGCCAGCTGGATGGCGAGGCCGCGAACGTCGATCTGCGAGGAGAAGGCACTGTAGACAGCCTCGGCGCCGTTCCCGGACCCGCATGTCCCCATGCCCACCGCGATCCGCGGCTTGCTTGGGAGGAGCTTGGCCAGCCCGGCTTCGCGAACGGCAGCGAACGCGGCGATGTCGCCAATTCTCATCGTGCGCCACCCTTGCGCAGCGTCTCGACTTCGCGGATCAGGACCTGCTCTTTGACGTGGCCGCGGATGGCGTGGTCCACCTCGACGACGGGGGCGAGCGCGCATTGGCCAAAGCAGGCGACTGTCCGGATCGTGAACCGCCGGTCGGCTGTGGTCATCGTGGTCTTCCCGGCGGCATCCACGGCTTCACCCACGCCGAGCTGGAGCTTCACGCGTTGGAGCAGCGCCCGCGATCCGCGGGTGTGGCAGGCGGTCCCGCGGCAGATCGCCACGGTATGGACGCCTTGCGGATCGAGGTTGAAGAGCGTGAAGAACGTCGCCACGCTGTACACCTGCGCCTGGGGAATGCCCGTTCGCACGGCCACGTATTCCAGCGTCTCCATCGGGAGGTACTTGTGTCGGTTGGCATCCTGAAGCTCTTCGAGGATGCCCAGCAGTGCGCCCGGACGACCGACGTGATCGCCGATGATCCGGTCGGTCAGGTCCTGGTCATCTACACGCGGCAGCGCCGTCACCACACCGGTGGTCATCGGATCCTCCATGAGGAGGCCGTGCCCAGCGGGCGGTCGCTACGACATGGCCCGCATGGACGCACGGCGACTCGATGAGGATTGCACCGGGTCTCAACGACAGGTAGGGCTGTCTGTCGGCCGCGCAGTTCAGAAGTCCGGTCGCCAGCGGACCGGTCGGTGGCAAGCAGGGGGCCACGCGGCCCGTGCGCTCGTCAAACGCGTTGGTTCGAGCCCGGGCGTCTCCGCTGGCTTGGGGCGGGTCGAGCCGCGTTTGGCGGGCAATCCGGCCCTTCCGGCGTCGGCCCGCTCATCGCTAGGCTGCGCGCAATCAACTTCAGGAGGACGCATCGATGACAACCGTGGCCGAGGCGGCCAAGGACTTTCTCTCCCAACGCCGCATAGCCGTTGTGGGCGTGTCGCGCGAGGCCAAGGGCCACGGCGGCAACTACATCTACGGTCGGCTGAAATCGCGCGGGTATGAGGTCTTCGCGGTCAACCCCAGCGCCGACACCGTCGAGGGCGATCCCTGCTATCGGAGTCTCGACGCGATTCCGGGCGGCGTGGACGCCGTGGTGATCGCCACCAACCCGGCGGCCACGGGGGCGGTTGTCGCCGATGCCGCCCGCCTCGGCATCAAGCGCGCTTGGATGCACCGCTCGATGGGCGCCGGCAGCGTGGACGACGCGGCCGCCGCGGCCGGGCGGGCTGCCGGGATGACCGTGATCGCCGGCTCCTGCCCCCTCATGTTTGACCCGGCGTCAGACTTCGGCCACAAGTGCATGCGCCTGTTCATGGGCGGCAAGCCCACGGTCTGACACGCGGCGCGCGTGCGCCCCCGCGCCATGGCGCGGCGCGATTGCCCGCCGATACG
>JANYAA010000108.1 GCA_025355255.1 Chloroflexota bacterium
ATGGCCCCGTTGTCCGTGCACAGGCCCGGCCGCGGGATGACCATCGTGATGCCGCGCGCCTCGGCCTCGCCGCTGATCCGCCGCCGGAGCGCCCCGTTGGCGGCGACACCTCCGCCCAGCACGATGCCCCGGGCGCCAATCGCTTCGGCTGCCCGGATGGTCTTCGTTGTCAGCACATCGGTCACGCTGTCCTGAAAGCCCCAAGCGAGCTCGGCCACGGCGGCCTCGGCTAGGTCGCCATCGTGCTCGTCGGCCGGCAGCCCGGCATCAGCCCGAGCCTGCGCGATGATCCGCCGCGCCGCGGTCTTGAGGCCCGAGAAGCTCAGGTCGTAGGTTCCCGGCATCCACGCCCGCGGGAAGACGCGGTTGTGCTCGGTTGCACGGTCCGCCGCGCGGGAGATCTCCGGGCCGCCGGGATAGCCGAGACCCAAGAGGCGTCCCACCTTGTCAAACGCCTCGCCGGCCGCATCGTCGATGGTCCCGCCGAGATAGCGGTAGTCCAGGTGGTCACGCATCTCCACGAGGAACGTGTGGCCGCCGGAGACGACCAGCGCGATGAGCGGGAAGGGCGGCTCCTCGCGCTCCGTCTCGCCCGGATCCAGCAGCCAGCCCGCGTAGACATGGCCCTCGAGGTGGTTGACGGGGATCAGCGGCTTGCCGTGCACCCAGGCGATGGTCTTGGCGAAGTTGACGCCGACGAGCAGCGAGCCAGCAAGCCCGGGGCCGTAGGTGACCGCAACCCCGTCGATATCGCCCATCGTCACGCCGGCGGTCGCAAGCGCCTCGTCCAGCACCGGCACGATGAAGCGCAGGTGCGCTCGGGCCGCAACCTCGGGGACGATCCCGCCTGTGGGCCCGTGGAGGGCGATCTGGCTGGCGACGACGTTGGCGTGGATGCGACGGCCGTCCTCAACCAGCGCGATGCCCGTCTCGTCACAGCTGGACTCGATGGCCAGCAGCAGCGGCCCGCTCACGATCGCGCCTCCGACGTCTCGGCGAGGACGCCTTCGGCTTCGGCTGCGTCGTCGGGGACCATCGCCTCGCCGATGTCGGATGCGTCCGCCGTGGACGACGGCGACGGGCCTGCATCCAACATCTCCCGGAGCTCGACGATCCGCCCTTGCATCTCCCCCTCAAGGAGCGGCGGCGTGGTCATGATCAGCGCGTCCTCGCCGTCATCGCTGTAGTAGCGGGGACGAATGCCGACGGGCCGAAAGCCGTACTTCTCGTACAGGCGGCGCGCGGCGAGGTTTGAGAGGCGCACCTCCAGCGTGGCCTCCCGGGCCTGCCGGGCGATGGACAGGTCCAGCAGCGCAAGCAGCAGCCGCTCCCCGATGCCGCGGCGCCGGAAGCCTGGGTGCACCGCAAATGTGGTGATGTGCGCCTCGTCCACCATGACCCAGATGCCGCCATAGCCGACGATGGCCCGGTCCAGCGTGGCCACGAGATAGTGCGCCAAGCGGTTGCCCTCCAGCTCCTGCCGATAGGCGTGGGCCGGCCACGGCGTCGAGAAGGACGAGCGCTCGATGAGCTGCACGCCGGGCAGGTCCCCAATGCCCATGGGGCGGACCTTGAGCATTGAGCGCGCGCTCATGCGGCGCTCCCCCGGCCGCCGCTCACCACAACGCCACCGTCCGGCACCGCCATGCGGACGCCGCGCGGCAGCGTCACGTACTCGGGGACCAGCCGGGCGAGATCGTCCGGGTCGCCGGCGGCGAGTCGCGCGGCCCCCACGGCCAGCATCGCGGCGGCCAGCCCATCCACCGCGGCGTCGCCCAGTGCTGTGGCGTCGTCCGGCGCACGTCCGGCGAGGTCCACCGCGACGAGCCGATCCGCCTCGGCGAGTTGGGGGTCGGCGCCGCCGGGGAGGATCCGCGCGGTCTCGCCCGTCCGGCTCACCACACGGTCCGAGAGGCCCGCCGGCTGGACGAGGACGAGGCGGCTGGCGAGGATGCCAGATGCGGCGGCGGCAGCCCGCAGGAGCATGGCACCTGTCGCAATCCCGACAATCGGGATGGCCAGCCCGTGGGCCAGCCCCTTGGCTGTGGCGATGCCGACGCGCAGCCCCGTGAAGGCGCCCGGCCCCGTGCCCACGATGATCCCGCTGAGCTCCTGCGCCGCAAGCCCTCGGTCGGCCAGGAGTCCGGCGATGCGCGCCAGCAGCTCCTCGCCGTGCCGATAGCCGGCTTCCCAGCGCCGCTGCTCCAGCAGCGCGCCGTCGGCGGCGCCCAGGGCGATGACCGCATGGGTGGTGGCCGTGTCGATGACCAACAGCAGGCGCGGAGTCATGCGGCGGCCTCGAGATACCGCCGGTACCCGGGATCGGCGGTGCGCAGGGCGATCCGGCGGGGCTCGTCACCGGTCCCGTCGATGACGACATCGAGGCGTGACGCCGGCAGCGCATCGCCCAGGCGTTCTGCCCACTCCACCAGGGCAACGCCCGCCAGCTGGCGCTCGTCGAGCAGCCCGCCGGCCAGCGCGTCGGAGGCATCGGCAAGCCGGTACAGGTCAATGTGGAAGAGCGGCAGCCGGCCGGCGTACTCGGTCATGAGGACAAACGTGGGCGAGGACACAACGTCGTCCACCCCCAGCCCAAGAGCAAAGCCCTTGGCAAACTGCGTCTTGCCCGCCCCGAGGTCCCCTATCAAGCACAGCAGATCGCCCGCGCGCGCGGCGGCAGCCAGCCGTTCCGCAAGGCTGCGGGTGGCTTCGGGCGCGGCGGTGGTGACGACCAGCTCGATGGTGGCGGGAGACGAGGCCATGGGTCCCGAGGGTAGCCGAAGCCGTGAGCCGGTGCGGGCGGACAGACCCCGCTGGGCGATCAGCCCAGACGCTCCAGATCGCCCAGCGGGACGTCGACGGCCTCGTCCTCGCCAACAACCACGCGAGCAGCCTCAAGGTGGACGCCCCCGGCGAAGCGGCGCACGCCCGACAGGCCGAGCACCCGCCCCTCGGCGCCCGCAAGCCGCCCGCCGCGAATGCGCACCCAGTCCTCGGGCACGCCAGGTACAGCGAGGCCCGGCACATCGAAGACCAGCGCCGGCGGGTCCATGAGGATGGACACATCGGCACCGTCCAGCGCGGCAAGCAGCGCGGCCAGTGGCGAACTCAGGGGCCGGCGAACCGCGCCGTCAAGCACGAGGACTGCAAACGGCGCAGCGGGGTGGAGGGCGGCCCGCTGCCGCCGCTCCGACGCCTGGAAGTCACGCAGCTCCTTGCTGGCCAGCGAGGCGACCACAATCCCTCGGATCCCCATGGCGCGGGCGCGGGTGAGCACCTCCGCGTCAATCCGCGAGCCCACGACCAGGATGCTGCCGCTCTGGTCCATATCGATGCCGCCCGGGCGCAACTCGCCAAGAGCGTCGGTGACCACCCCAAGCGTGCCCCTGGCTGGCATGCCGGCCGCGAAGGCGCCGCGGACAGCGCGGCCATCGAGCGCGATGCGGATCTCCGATCCCGGCTGGACAACGCTGACCGTGCCCGCGGCCACGGCGCCAACTGGCTCGCGGTGTTGACCGGTGACCAGCCGCCAGCGGCGTGCGCGATGAGGGACCGGCGTGAGCAGCTCGCCTTCCAGCCGGACCTCTCCGCGCCCACGGTGCCGTGTGGCCGAGCTGAACGTGCGGCCGGCACCTAGATGCTCAGCACCCTGCGCCCGGACGTCGACTTCCTCAACATGGGGATCGCGAAGCCGGGCCAGGAGCGCCATGCCGGGCTCCACCTTGTCGCCCACGGCAACCAGCGGCCGATCGCCCGGCGCAAGCGCCACGCGCTCCTCAAGCCCGTCCTCAACGAGGCGTCGCGCCGGGATCTCGGCCAGCCAGCCCGCGCTCATCGATTCGCCCCGTCCCACAGCACGCCCTGCCACCCGGCGAGCAGCTCGCGCCGCGGCTCGGCTCGATCGGGCAGACGCAGTGGGATGCCCCGAAGATCAACGATCAGGCCCGCCAGCCCCCCCACAACCTCAACGGCGAAGTGGCGCGCGTGAGCGCCGAGGTCGGCCGGCTCGCGGAACTGCAGTCCCAGCACTGCCGTCTCGCCGGGCGCCAGGTCCACGAGTTCCAGACCGCCAGCCAGGAGGTCAATCGCCACGGGTCCGCCGGGCGCCTCAATCGAAAGGCTGCCTGCCACCCCGCCACCTCGGAGCCCGCCCGGCAGCACAAGGCTGCCCAGCGGCACCAGGAGGTCGTCGCGGAGGTCGGCAAGGATGGCAGCACGTTCCTGGTCGTCGGTGATGGTGCCCAGCGGCGCGAGGATGCGCGCCTGGTCAAGCGCTAATGCCCGCACCCCGGGACGACGCATGACGTCCGCGATGGCGAGCGCAACCGCCGGTGCCGGAGCCGGCTGCCAGCATCCGCCGGCGGCAATCACGAGGTCCGGCGGCGGCAGATCGTCAAAGGCCTCGGTCTCGTCGCGGAGGCGTGCCAGGGCAGCACGTCCCGCGGCCATGCGCAGCAGGGCGCCGTCGCCCGCAGCATCTGACCACGGGGCCAGGGCCATGTCGCGCAGCCTGTCGCGGACACGGAGGCGATCCGAGGTTGTGGTCAGCCAGCCGAGGACGCCGTCGAGCTCCTCCTCGCCAAACCCTCGGGGCAGCAGCGCGGCGTCCGCGACAACCGCGCTGCGGACGTCGGGCGGCATGCCGGGCTGCCAGCCAGCCACGATGCGCGTTGCGCTCGCCTGGCCGATCTCCAGAATCTCGATGCGGCGGCGCAGCACGGTCGCCAGGGTCCCCGCAGCAACCGCGAGACCGCGGCGTCCCTCGCGACTCCCGCCGCGAAGCTCGTCAAGCAGCGCGCGCAGGGGCTCGCCGTCACGGACATCAGCCGCGGGCGCAACCACGGTGGGCCCCGGGCGCTCCGCGCGCAGGAGCGAGGCCGTCCGGGCGCCAGGCCCAGCGAGACCGCCCGCGAGGATCACCAGCAGGTCGGGGCGGCGTTCAGCGGCAGCGGTCACGAGCCCGCCAAGCTCCGCAAGCAGGTTGCGCTCGTCACCGCTGGGAGGATCGGACATGCCGGCAAGGATGCCGTCGAGTCGGCGCTCGGCCAGCATCGCCACGGTCTCCAGGATGTCACCGCCGTCCACAACCGCCGCGCGGACCCGCCAACCGGCAGCCGCCGCTACATTGGCCAGCGTCTGCAGCGCGCGGTCCGTGGCCGCGACAACCGCAAGCTCGGGCGGTGCCTCGGTTGTGCACGCGAGGCGGACGAGATCGCCGGCGGCGCCCACACTGCCCAGCCCGAGGTCCTCGGCAAAGCCAAGGTCAACGGCCGCCAGACGACGGCGAAGACGCTCGGCGAGAGCCTCATCAGCAATGGCGGCCGGGGCGGCAGCGGCACCGAGCAGACGCCAGCGTCCACCGACATGACCAATCAGCCCGGCGGCGGCCGTTGCCGTGCCGCGATCGATCGTGAGGAAGGCCGGCCGTGTGGTGCTCACTGCGCCGATCCTATCAGCGTGAGACGCTGGGCCATGCGCACGACTGGCGCACCCGCCCTCAGCGGCTCCCCGGCGTCAGGCGTCCCAGACGTCGTCTTCGTCAGCGTCCTCGAGCCGGTCAATCAGCGCCTCGATCCCGACATCGTCGCGCAGGATCTCCGAGGCGGACGGCGTCTGACCGCCGAACAGCTCCCCGAGCACGGGGTCAAAGAAGAGCATCGCGTTGGCGCCCAGCGGCCGATACGGGCGACTGGCCTCGAGGAAGTGCACGGCGGGGCCGATCATGCCGCGCAGCCTGATCTCCCTGGCGACAGCTTCAACCAGCGCCTCGCGGCGCTCGTCGAACG
>JANYAA010000145.1 GCA_025355255.1 Chloroflexota bacterium
ATCGAGGGCGACGCAAGCCGCAAGGTCAAGGTCACGAGCCGCGAGGCGTTTGACACGCCCGTCGTGGTGCCGGCCGATGCCGAGCTGCTGGCCGAGCGGGCAAGGACCTGGTTGAGCTCCACGAGGTCGCCGGCGGCGGCCAGCAGCTCGGCATCGGCCGGCACCACGACGGGCGTGTCAAACGCCTCGCGGCTCGTGACCTTGACCTTGCGGCTTGCGTCGCCCTCGATCACCTCGACGATGCCGTCGATGTGGCTGATCTCGGCCTTGCCCTTGGGGACACGGGCTTCGAACAGCTCCTCGACGCGCGGCAGACCCTGCGTGATGTCCTGACCGGCGACGCCGCCGGTGTGGAACGTGCGCATCGTCAGCTGCGTGCCGGGCTCGCCGATGGACTGGGCGGCGATGATGCCGACCGCCTCGCCGATGCCGATCATGTCGCCGGTCGCAAGGTTGCGGCCGTAGCACTTCCGGCACACGCCGTAGCGCGCTTCGCAGGCGAGCGGCGAGCGGACCAGCACCTCGTCGATGCCGGCCGCGTCGATCGCCTTGGCGTCATCTTCCGAGATCATCTGGTTGCGGGTCACGACGAGCGGCGCCGTGTGGCCCTTCTTGACCTTGGCGCCCGGATCGGCGAGATCTGCGGCGGCAAGCCGGCCCACGAGGCGGCGCTGGAACGCGTCGAGCTCGTCGGCGGACTCGGCGCGCGTGATCCAGCTGCCCTCCTGGGTGCCGCAGTCCTCATCCTTGGTGATGACGTCCTGCGCCACGTCCACGAGGCGCCGGGTGAGGTACCCGGAGTCCGCGGTGCGCAGGGCGGTGTCGGCCAGACCCTTGCGGGCGCCGTGGGTGCTGATGAAGTACTCGAGGACCGTCATGCCCTCGCGGAAGTTGCTCCGCACCGGCACGTCGATGATCCGGCCCGACGGGTCGGCCATCAGGCCTCGCATGGCGCCCAACTGGCCGATGTTGCCCTTGTTGCCTCGGGCACCTGAGTCGGTCATCATCCGGACCGGGTTGGCATCGCCAAACCCGTCCATCATCTTGTCCGACACGACCTTCGTGACGCCCTGCCAGAGCTCCACGACCTGCTCGTAGCGCTCTTCCTCGGTGATGAGGCCCTTCTGGAACTGGCGGTCGATCGCGGCGACGCCCTTGTCGGCGCCCGCGAGCAGCTCGCCCTTGTCCTTGGGGACAACGATGTCCCACAGCCCGATCGTCATGCCGCCACGGGTGGCGAACTTGAAGCCGATGCTCTTGATGCCGTCAACCAGGTGCGCAGTGGCAGCCGGATCGATGTGGCGGTAGCAGCGGTCAACGAGCGCCTTGAGGTCAGAGCGCTTCATCGGCTTGTTCTCGAACCGCAGCCGATCAGGCAGGATCCGGTTGAAGATGATCCGGCCAACCGTGGTCCGGCGCATCTCCTCAACCAGCTGGCCAGCCTGCTCGTTCCAGACGCGAACCATCGCGTCGATCGGCTCGTGGAGCGTGAGCTCCCCGCCTCGGCGGCCGGAGTCCTCCCCCTGCTCCGAGAGCGACCCGCTGGTGTAGCTCAGGCCGCGGGCGTAGAGCTCGTAGGCGATGACCGCGTCGTCCTCGCTCGCGAACTGCTGCACCTTGGTGAAGACCTTGCCGGTCCGGTCGTCCATCGTCAGGTAGTAGCAGCCTAGGACCATGTCCTGTGTGGGCGCTACCACCGGCGAGCCGTCTGCCGGCGAGAGGAGGTTGGCGGTCGAGAGCATCATCGTCCGCGCCTCTTCCTGGGCGGCCGTGGACAGCGGCACGTGGACCGCCATCTGGTCGCCGTCGAAGTCCGCGTTGAACGCAGTGCAGACGAGCGGGTGGATCTGGATGGCCGAGCCCTCGACGAGCACGGGCATGAACGCCTGGATACCCAGGCGGTGCAGCGTGGGCGCGCGGTTCAGCAGGACCGGGTGGTCCTTGATGACCTCTTCGAGGACGTCCCACACCTCGGGGCGGACGCGCTCGACGATGCGCTTGGCGCTCTTGATGTTGTGGGCGTGGCCCTTCTCGACGAGCTGGCGCATGACGAACGGCTTGAACAGCTCGAGCGCCATCTTCTTGGGCAGGCCGCACTGGTGGAGCTTGAGGTCCGGGCCGACGACGATGACCGATCGGCCGGAGTAGTCCACGCGCTTGCCGAGCAGGTTCTGACGGAACCGGCCCTGCTTGCCCTTGAGCATGTCGGAGAGGCTCTTGAGCCGGTGGTTGCCGGTGCCGGCGATCGCGCGGCCGCGGCGGCCGTTGTCGATCAGGGCGTCACAGGCCTCCTGGAGCATCCGCTTCTCGTTGCGGATGATGATCTCCGGGGCGCCCAGCTCCAGCAGCCGCTTGAGCCGGTTGTTCCGGTTGATCACGCGGCGGTAGAGGTCGTTGAGGTCAGATGTGGCGAAGCGGCCGCCGTCGAGCTGAACCATGGGGCGCAGGTCAGGCGGGATGACCGGCAGGACCGAGAGGATCATCCACTCCGGGCGGTTGCCCGAGCGGCGGAATGCCTCGATGAGCCGAAGACGCTTGATGGCCTTCTTGCGGCGCTGGCCGGAGCTGGTCCGGACCTCGGCGTGGAGCGAGCGGGAGAACTCCTCCAAGTCCATCCGCACGATGATGTCGCGGATGGCCTCGGCGCCCATGCCGGCCCAGAAGATGCGGCCGGTGCGGGCACCGGAGCCGTACTTCTCGTCGAGCTGGCGGAACTCCATCTCGCTGTAGAGAGCCTGCGGCTTGAGGCTCTCGATCTCTTCCTTCTGGCGCTTGAGCTCTTCCTTCTGGCTGACCGCCTCCAGCTTTGCGCGGTCGCGCTCAGCTGCGAGAGCCCCATCCATGCCGGCCTGCAGGTCGGCGACCTTCTGATCGGTGGCGCGCTCCTCGTCAGCCTCGCGCTGCTGGAGATCGGCGGAGATCCGCTCGGACTCGGCAGCGGCAGCCTTGCGGAGGCGGGCGAGGGCGTCCTTGCCACCCTTGTCCCCTGCCGCGACGATTACCTCGCCTGTCGGCGGGAAGGCGATGGTCTCCTCGGCCACCTTGGCGCCAAGCGCGGTGAGGGCCGCCTCGACTGCCTGGGCAGCGACGACCACGCCCTCCGTGTCCTTGGCGCGGCGAAGCTCAAGCTCCGCGCGCGTCGTCACGAGGTGGGCGCGGAGCTCCTCGCTCTGGCGCTTGATCTCCGACTTGAGGCTGGCCTCAAGCTCGGCGTACTTCTCGCTGCCGGCACCGCCACGGCCCTCGGCCTGATCCTCGAGGGCGCGGAGGGCGCGGGCGCGGGCGTCCTCGTCCACGTGGGTGACGATGTATAGCGCGAAGTACAGGATCCGCTCAAGGTTGCGCGGGCTGATGTCCAGAAGGATGCCCAGACGGCTCGGCGTGCCCTTGAAGTACCAGATGTGCGAGACGGGGCTCGCCAGCTGGATGTGGCCCATGCGCTCGCGGCGGACGGACTTCTTGGTGACTTCGACGCCGCACTTGTCGCAGGTGACGCCTTTGAACTT
>JANYAA010000480.1 GCA_025355255.1 Chloroflexota bacterium
GTGGGCGGCCTCGACCGGCCGAGCCGGGGGCGGGTGATCGTGGCCGGCCAGGATGTCGGCGCGCTCGATCCGCGCAGCCTCGCCGTCCTCCGGCGGCGAAGCGTCGGCTACGTCTTCCAGGACCTGAACCTGCTCAGCGGGCTGACCGCCCGCGAGAACGTCTCGCTCCCGCTCGAGCTCGACGGCCGGCCGCTGGCGGAGGCGCGCGCCAGGGCGGCGGAGGCGCTCGCGTCGGTTGGCCTGGCCGACCTCGGCGACCGCTATCCGGATGATCTGTCGGGCGGCGAGCAGCAGCGCGTCGCGATCGCACGGGCGCTCGTCGGCGGGCGCAAGGTCCTGCTCGCGGACGAGCCCACCGGGGCGCTCGACTCGATCACCGGCGAATCCGTGATGCGCCTGCTCCGCGCGCACTGCGATGAGGGCGGCACGGGGATCCTCGTCACCCACGACGCGGCCCACGCGGCCTGGGCCGATCGGGTCGTCTTCCTGCACGACGGGCGGGTGGTGGACGAGTCCCGCCGCGCTGCCGGCCTGGAGTTCCCCGATGCCGGCGCGCCCGTCCCCTCGCCAGCTCGATCCGCTCGCGCATGAGCGCCTCCAGCCGGGGCGCCGTGGTGCGGATCGCCCGCCGCGACATCCTGCGCAGCCGGTGGCGCAGCCTCCTCGTCGTGCTGCTCGTGATGCTGCCGGTCGCGGGGATGGTCGCTGCCGGGGCCATCCTCCAGACGGTGACGCCGACCCCCGAGCGCAGCGTCACCCGCCAGATGGGCCGGGCCGACCTCCTCGTCCATCCGGCGTCCGCCGACGCGTCCCTCGAGCGCCTGCGCCACGCCGTGCCGGCCGGAAGCCGGATCGAGGCGGTCCTCGCGCAACCGGGCAGGCTGGTGCTCCCGGGCACGGAGGCGTCGATAACGCTCCTTTCCATGGACCTCGGCGGGCTCGCCCGCGGGATGCTCACCGTGGTCGAGGGCCGGACGCCCCGGACTGGGGGCGAGGTCGCCGTCAGCGCCGTCGTGGCGACGCTCGCGAACGTGCGGATCGGCGACGCCGTCAACCTGAAGGGGTCGTCGTCCCCGATCGTGGTGGGCATCGTCGAGGATCCCTTCGACCTCAGGGCCCGGGTGGTCCTCGAGGACGTGACGGCCGCCGAGGCCGGGCAGGCGCAGGGGGGCGCGAACTGGCTCGTCGGTCTGCCGTCGGGCGCTGACGCCACTGGGCTCGACGTTGGCGCGGCCACGTCGGGCTCGGGCGAACCGGCGTTCCGGGTGACCTCCCGCGATCAGGCCACCGCCGAGAACGCGGCACCCTCGGTGGCGATCGTCGTCCTCGGCGGCCTCGCGCTCGTCGAGGCGGCCCTGGTGGCGTCGGCCGCGTTCGCGGTCAGCATCCGCCGGCGCCAGCGCGAGCTCGGCCTGCTCGCGGCGACCGGCGCGGAGCCGCGACAGCTGGCCGGCACCGTCATCGCCGAGGGCGTGCTCCTCGGAACGGTTGGTGCGCTGACCGGGGCGGCTGTCGGCTTCGCTGGGGCGCTGGCCGCGTCAGCGTGGCTCGACCAGCTGACCGATCGGCGCAATCCGCCGGTCGGGATCGCCCCCGCACTGCTCGTCGTCGCGTGCGGGATCGGTGTCCTGGCGGCGCTCATCGCCGCGATCGTGCCCGCCTGGACCGCAGCGCGCTCGCCAGTACTCCTGGCCCTCTCCGGCCGGCGCCCGGCGCAGGCACCGGCGCGGCGCACGCTCAGCGCTGGGATCGCCATGATCGGGGTCGCCACCGCCATGACGGGCCTCGGTGCAACGCTCCGCCTGCACGACACCGACGGGTCGAGCGCGACCGTGAGCCTCCTGCTGCTCCTGGCGGGCGCCGTCCTCGGGACGCTGGGCTTCGGCGCCTGCAGCCCGTGGCTGCTCGAGCGGCTCGAGCGCCCGGCGTACCGGCTCCCCTTCACGGGGCGGATCGCGGTGCGGGACACGGCCCGGGCCCGGTCGCGCAACGGCCCGATCGTGACCGCGCTGCTGGCGAGCTTCGCCGCGACCGTCGCGCTGGCCGCGTATGCGGCCAGCCTGGACGCCTCGAATGCCGCCCACTGGAGCCCGTGGCTCCGACGCGACCAGATCTACATGCAGGGCGAGGGCATCGCAACTGCGGGAGCCGGGGTTGCCGAGGATCTGGGCGCGATCGCTGCTGCTCCGATCCCCGGCGCAGGCAGCGCCACCCGGACGATCTGGATCGCCCGGGGGGTGAGCGACGACGTGAGCCTCGGCATCCAGAACGTGACCATTGGCGATGGAGAGCTGCTCAAGGCCCTCGGCGCCGAGGAGGCCACGCCCGACCTGCTCGCCGGCGCGGTCGTCCTCCTCGCGAAGAAGCCCGCGGCCGTCACGCACGCGACCATCCACGTCCTGGACGGCCAGGGGGCTGCGATCACGCGGGAGGTGGTCCCTGCCCGGCTCGTCGCCACCGGGATCGATTCGGGCGATCTGCCGGGCGCGGTGATATCGGCGGCGACGGCGGCCCGGCTCGGCGTGCCGACGCCCGCGGCAAACGGGCGGTTCCTGATCCGGCTCGGACACCCGGTCACCGACACGGACCTCGCGCGGGCCGGGGCGATCGCGGCCCGCTACCCCGATGCCTGGGCCGACGCGGTCATGGGGCCGCCCCGTCCCGGCGACGGCTTCAGGCTCGCGATGCTGATCGCGAGCCTGCTGTTCGCGCTCAGCGTGACCGGGGTGGCGGTCGCCCTCGGCGAGGCCGAGTCGCGGCCTGAGCAGCGGACGCTCCTCGCGCTCGGCGCCGATCCGCTCGTCCGCCGCCGGATCGCGGCGGGGCGGGCGGCGGTGATCTCGCTCCTCGCGGGCGTCCTCGCCGTGCCGGCCGGCCTCCTGCCGGTCTGGGGACTCCTGCTGAGCCGCGGCTCGCCCCTGGTTGTGCCGGTGCCGGAGATCGCTGCTGCGCTCGTGGTCGTGCCGCTGCTGGTGGTCGCCGTGACGTTCGTCCTCACGCGCCCGATCCCGCCGTGGTCGAGCTTCCGCGGCGCAGGATCGTAGCGGGCGTCGATCCCCTGTGACCATGCGTGGAGTGCATGCCCTCCGGCACAACGCCGAATCTCCACATGTGCCCTTGCGAGTCTGCAAGGATTGACGAGGCTGCCGTGTTGTATGGGCGAAGGAGGGTGCATGGACATCACCCAAACCGTCCCACTCGTGGCCGACCTCGACGCCGAGCTCATGGCGGCCTACCAACCGCTCGCGCGCCGCCTGGCCCTCATCCTCCACGACACCGACGACGCACAGGACATGGCGCAGGCCGCGTTCGCGCGCGCGCTCGAGCGGCGTCACCGGTTCCGGGGCGGCGACGCGCGCGCCTGGCTCTACACCATCGGCATCCGGCTGGCGCTCAACGAGGTCCGCCGGAGGCGGCGGCTCGTGGCGCTCGACAGGGCCCCCGAGCCGGAGTGGGCGATGGCCTCGCAGCCGGACCTCTGGGTCGCGCTCGGGGAGCTCGACCCGCAGCACCGGGCGGCACTCGTGCTCTCCACCCTTGACGGCTACACCCACGCGGAGATCGCGGCGATGCTCGGGGTCCGGGAAGGGACTGTGTCGAGCTGGCTGTCGCGCTCGAAGGAGCGCCTCCGCACCATCCTGGGAGACGAACGATGACCACCTTCGACGACCGGCTCGCAGCGCAGCTGCGGGCGCTGGACGCCGCTATCCCCGAACTCGCACTGCCTGTCATCCCCGCGGCGCCTTCCCGGGTGCGGCGCTTCCCGGTGCGCAGGCTCGCCCTGCTGGCCGCGGTGCTGGCCATCCTCGGCGGCGCGACCACCAGCCTCCTCATGCTCCACGGATCCTTCGGCGGCGACGCCTACCAGTACGCCTGGAAGCACGCCACTATGCTCGGCCTGGCGAAGACGGACCAGGGCTACGCGGTGACCCTGGAGGCCGCCTACGCCGACGCCTCGCAGATGATGCTCGCGGTGTCCGTGGTCGACTTCTGGAACCGAGGCTGGACCCAGCTCGACACGTCCGGCGCGGCCGCCCGGTTCGCCGACGGGTCGGGACCAACCTGGAGGATGACCTCAGGCGGCTCGGCGCCGGCCTCGACGGGCGCCGCGAACACCGTCTGGCTGGCCGCGTCCGCACCTCCGGTGCCGGGCGTCCACGCGTTCACCGTGACGGTCCCGGCGATCCGCTACCGCGACCCCGAGCCGGTGGGCGCGGGCGACCCGTGGCACGAGGTCCTCGGCTCCTGGGCGTTCACGTTCGACCTGCCCGTCCTGGGCGGGCGACGCGTCTATCTCGACTCGGCAACGAGCGTGAACGGCGTCACCGCGACCGCTGTCGGCCTGTTCTCCACGCCGACGGTGGTGAAGGTCGACGTCCGGTGGTCGGACCGCGGGCCGACGACGAACGGCTGGTCCTCACTCGGCACGGCCTTCCACGATGGACGTGAGGTCCCAATGGGTGGAGGCGTGACCGCGGCCGCCGCGGAGACACTCAGCCTGCTGGCGGGGACCGAAGACCCGAGCGGCCACTGGAAGGTCGTCATCAACGAGGTGGTCGGCACCAGCCCGGACGGCGGGCTGGTGCGGCTCGGGGGCCCGTGGGTGCTGGAGTTCGACGTGCCGCGCCGCTGACCTGCGCCGATCAGCCGCCGACGGGGGCCCGCTCGGCAAGGGCCCGCTCGGCAAGCGCCCGCTCGGCAAGCGCCCGCTCGGCCAGGATCAGCGTTCCCGCGGGTCCCGCCATGCCGCCCAGCCCGGCGGCGACGACAAACCCGGGCGCCTGGTGGGCAGCAACCCCGGGGTAGTCGCGCAGCTCGCGGGCCGTGTGCAGCGCCGTCGCCTCCACCACACCCGGCATCGATGCCAGCCCGCCGCCCAGCACAAAACGCTGCGGTGCCAGCACGTACGCGATGGACCGCAGGCCAGCCGCCAAGTAGCGCGCAACGAGATCCACGGCACGCTCGCGATCCGCGCCAGAGAGCGTTTCTGCGCGACGCCCAAACCGGTCCGCCACAGCGGGCCCCGACGCCATGCCCTCAAGGCACTCGCCGTGGAAGGGGCAGCGCCCCGGAAAGTCATCGCCCGCCACGCGCGGCACCGCGACGTGGCCCATCTCCGGGTGCCCAAGGCCGTGGACCACGCTGCCGCCCACCACGGCCCCGCCGCCGATCCCAGTACCAATCGTCAAGTAGACAAAATCGGTCAGCCCAACGGCGGCGCCCCATCGCCCCTCGGCCAGCGCAGCCGCATTGACGTCGGTGTCAAACCCGACCGGCACGCCCAGCGCAGCGGCAAACGGCCGAACGACGTCCACGCCGGACCAGCCGGGCTTCGGCGTCGTGGTGATCTGCCCCCATGTCGGGCTGCCAACCGCCAGATCCACCGGCCCAAACGAGCCGATCCCCACCGCCTGCGGGGCCAGCCCGTCCGCAGCTGCCGTGCGGAAGAAGGAAACCGCCGCGGCAAGCGTAGGCCCAGGCTCGCCCACGTCAATCCGCGCCGACGCACGGACATCGTCAGGTCCCGTGCCAATCAGGCACAGGATCTTCGTCCCGCCCAGTTCAACGCCGGCCAGCAGGTCAGCAGGCAACTCAGCACTCCGTGATGTTGAGGGCGAGCCCACCGCGGGACGTCTCCTTGTACTTGTTGTGCATGTCGGCGCCAACCTGGCGCATCGTCA
>JANYAA010000342.1 GCA_025355255.1 Chloroflexota bacterium
GGCGGCTACAAGGAGAGCGGGATCGGGCGCGAGTTCGGACGCTTCTCGGTTGATGCCTTCACCGAGCTCAAGTCGGTCCAAATGCATCTCGGCCCGCGGACCTCGTGGTGGATGCCTCGCACGGGAAACGCGTCGCGGTGAGCCGCCTCGTTCCGGTCCTGTCAGCAGACGAGGCCGTCAGCCGCATCAAGACCGGCGCCACCGTCTCGGTGAGTTCGTCGAGCGGGCTCGGCTGTCCGGATGTGGTTTTGCGGGCCCTCGGCGAGCGCTACGCGGCCACCGGTCAGAGCGGCGACCTGACGCTCCTGCACCCGATTGCCGCGGGCGACATGTACGGCATCGACGGTGTTGACCACCTCACGGCACCCGGGCAGATCCGCCGCATCATCGCCGGCTCCTACCCGAGCGGCCCGTCATCAGCGCCGCCGCCGAAGATTGTCACCGCGATTGAGTCGAACGAGATTGAGGCCTACAACATCCCGTCGGGGATCCTGTTCCAGCTGCACCGGGCGTCGGCGGTTGGCCAGCCGGGCGTCCTGACCGAGGTGGGCAAGGACACGTTCATGGACCCGCGTCGCCACGGCGGCCGCATGAACGCGAAGACCACCGAGGACATTGTGTCGGTGGTTGACTTTGACGGTCGCGAGTGGCTCTACCTGCGGTCCATCCCCGTTGACGTGGCCATCATCCGCGCCACAACGGCCGACGAGTACGGGAACCTCACGAGCGAAGACGAAGGCGCGCCCCTGGGCGTGCTGGACCAGGCGATCGCCGCGCACAACAACGGCGGCTTCGTGATCGCCCAGGTCAAGCGTCTGGCTGAGGGTCGAACGCTGCCGGCGCAGGCAGTGCGAGTGCCGGGGATCGTCGTGGATGCCATCGTCGTGGCCCCGGACCAGCTCCAGACGACGCAGACGCAGCTCCTGCCGGAGGCCGCTGGCCACTACCGCGCACCAAGCTCTGCGCTTGAGCTTGCCGCGTGGGGCCCCGAGAAGGTGATTGCCCGGCGCGCCGCGATGGAGCTGCGTGACGGTGAAGCGGTGAACCTCGGGTTTGGCATCTCGGCGCTTGTGCCGCGGATCCTGCTTGAGGAGGGCCTGGACGGCGCGGTCACCTGGGTCATCGAGCAGGGCGCTGTGGGCGGCGTCCCGTTCCTCGGCTTTGCGTTTGGCTGTGCGCAGAACCCGGACGCCCTGATGGCGTCGCCGGACCAGTTCCAGTACCTGCAGGGCGGCGGCTTTGATCGCGCCATGCTCTCGTTCCTCGAGGTTGACGCAGACGGCAACGTGAACGTCTCGCGGCTGGCGGCGCGCCCGCACGTCACCGCGGGAGTGGGCGGATTTGTGGACATCACCGCCCGCGCCAAGCGCATCGTCTTCTCGGGCTACTTCACCGCAGGCGCCCAGATCGCTGTGGAGGATGGCCAGATGCAGATTGTCAAAGAGGGCAAGCACCAGCGGTTCGTGCCGCAGGTGCAGCACGTCACCTTCAGCGGCCGGCGCGCCCGCGAGCTGGGCCAAGAGGTCGTGTTTGTGACCGAGCGGTGCGTGATCCGCCTGCTTTCCGAGGGCCTGACGGTGACCGAGGTTGCGCCCGGCATCTCCGTGGAGCGCGACATCGTCGGCCAGACGGCGGTGGCCCTGCGGATCAGCCCGGATCTGCGGCCTATGGATCCTCGCCTGTTTCGGCCGGATCCCATCGGTCTGCACCTCGCGGAGCGCGGCGCATGAGCGGGCAGGCGGTTGCCGGGCTGCGCGTGAACGTTGACGGGCCCATCGCCACGATCACCCTGGACCGCCCCGAGAAGCTGAACGCTGTGACGCCCGAGATGCTTGAGGCGCTCGAGGCGGCCCTCGCCGCAATCGAGGCCAACGATGCCATACGCGTTGTCGTGCTGACGGGCGCGGGCGAGCGGGCGTTCTGTGCGGGGGCCGATATCAACGCCTGGGCATCCCTCGCCCCAATCGACATGTGGCGCACCTGGGTGCGGTCCGGCCACCGGGTGATGGACCGTCTGGAAGGGCTGCGCCAGCCCACGATCGCCGCCCTCAACGGCATCGCCTACGGCGGCGGTCTTGAACTGGCCCTCGCGTGCGACATCCGGATCGCGGCCGACACCGTCAAGGTAGCCGCGCCCGAGGTCGGGATCGGCACGATCCCGGGCTGGGGGATGACAACGCGCCTCGCCGTGGTGGCTGGACCCGCGCGCGCCAAGCAGATGATCCTGAGCGGCGAGCCCGTGGACGCGCGGCGGGCCGAAGCTTGGGGCGTCCTCTCGGAGGTGGTGCCTGCGCCCGAGCTTCAGGATGCCGTCCGCCGCACCGCGGAGCGCATCGCGGCACAGGCTCCAGTTGCCGTTCAGGTCGCCAAGCAGCTCATCGACGGCCTGCGGCCGCGCGTTCCAGCATCCCTGGAGGCGCTGGGCAGCGGCCTCACCGCATTCACCGATGACGCGGGCGAAGGCCTGGCGAGCTTCCGCGAGCGTCGTCCGCCAACATTCGGAGGTACGTAGTGGACACGAGCTCCGCTACGAGTGGAGGCGCCCGAGCGCGCGCCCCCGGCGAGCGGGCGGCGGATCCAGTATCGGCACGACCATGATTCGCCTAGAATGTCGGGAGGTGCGGATCAGGCGATAGTCAAGACCTGGTTATGCCGCCGATGGCCCCTGCGGAGGACATCGCGCGGGTCGCAACCCAACTGTGAGGAACGCGAGTAGATGAATCACAAACGAGTCACGATTGCCGCCGTGTCGGTGGTGGCAATCTTGGTGAGTGCCTGCGGTAGCGGCACCGCCACCCCGGCTGCGCCTGGCGCAGCAGGCTCCCCGGCCGCGGGCATGCCCACGCTGGCCTTCATCGCCCAGATGCAGAACCCGTCCCAGGCATTCTCCTGGAAGATGTACCAGAAGAACGCCGCCAAGTACGGCTTCAACGTCATCAACCTTGACAACGGCGGCGACGTCCAGAAGCAGACTGCCGCCATCAACAACGCCGTCGCCCAGAAGGTTGCCGCCATCGCGATCAACCCGGTGGACGAGGCGGGCTACGTCCCGGCGACCACGGCCGCCATGTCCGGCGGCGTGGTCGTGTGCCTCAGCATGGTTCCGCCCGCCGCGGCCGCGATCAATGCCTCCACCTGCTCGGTGAGCGTGGATGACATCCTCGGCGGCCAGACCGCCGCGAAGGCGATCATGGCGGCATTCCCGAACGGCGCCACCGGCGTCGAGATCGGCGGCCAGGCCGGCCACGTCGCCGCGAACAACCGCCACGAGGGATTCTCGAAGGCCGTCGCCGGGACGAACATCAAGGTCCTGGACTACAAGAACCCCACCGCGTGGGACACGGCCCAGGCGCAGGCCATCGCCAACGACATGATCACCAAGTACGGTGACAAGATCCAGTTCATCTTCTGCCATTGGGACAACGGCGCCACCGGCGTCATCAACGCCCTCAAGGCCGTCAATCAGCCGTGGGCCAACAAGGTCCTGATCATCGGCGTCGACGGCAACAAGACCGGCTTCGCCCAGGTCCAGAGCTGGCCGAACTACATCTCGATCGCCCAGAACGCCGAGACGATCACGTCCAAGGTCATGGAGCAGTCCATGAAGTGGATCAAGAAGGATTCGTCCGCCGTCAAGGCGAACATCATCCCGTTCGACGTCATCACCAAGGACACCATCGCCAACTTCACCGCTCCTGAGTGGTAAAGAAGACCTGATCTAGAGGGACCCCATCCCTGGTCCCCAGGGATGGGGTCCCTCTGATTTCCCTCCCGTACTTCTGGCCCCCTCCACTGTCTACGGCAGAGAATTCCACATCAGGCACCCTGGTTCGAAGGAGACACAGATGGTCGTGGCGAGTGCTCCTGCGGCCCTCCTCACCATCAACGATGTGAGCAAGGCCTTCCCCGGCGTCAAGGCACTTGACCATGTGACGCTCGAAGTTCGGCCGGGCAGGGTGCACGGCATCGTCGGCGAGAACGGGGCCGGCAAGTCCACGCTCATGAAGATCCTGTCGGGAGTCTATGAGAAGGACAGCGGCGAGATCACATTCGACGGGAACGTGATCGACAAGGTCACGCCCGTTGAGTCAATGCACATGGGGCTAGCCATCATCTACCAGGAATTGAACCTGGTGAACACGATGTCGGTTGGCGAGAACGTCTTTCTGGGCCGCTTTGCCGAATCGGGCGGACGGGCCGGCGTCCACGCCAAGGCCCGCGCCCTGCTGGACAGCATCGGCTGCAAGGTTGACACCCATAAGCAGGTGTCGGAGCTCAGCGTCTCCGACAAGCAGATGGTCGAGATCGCCAAGGCGCTGTCCTTCGACTCAAAGCTCATCATCATGGACGAGCCCAGCAGCAGCCTCACGAATGATGAGATGCAGAAGCTCATCAAGATCATCCACGAGCTGAAGGCCAAGGGCATCGCGATCATCTACATCTCGCACAAGCTGGACGAGATCTTCGGCTTCTGCGACGTGGTGACGGTCATGCGCGACGGCCACGTCATCGACACTCGCGACGTGAGCTCCATCACCCGCAACGAGATGATCTCGATGATGGTGGGCCGGACCATCGAGAACGAGTACCCGCCCCGGCCGGAGTGCGCCGGCGAGACGATCCTCGAGATCAAGGGCATCAGCACCAGAAAGCTGCGCGACGTCAAGCTCACCCTGCGCAAGGGCGAGATCCTGGGTCTGGTGGGTCTGGTGGGCTCAGGGCGCACGGAGTTGGTGCGAGCCCTGTTCGGCGCCGACAGGGTCGCGGGGAAGAGCATCCTTCTCGATGGCAAGCCCGTCGAGATCAACAGCCCGAAGGACGCCATCAACCTCGGGCTGGCCATGGTGCCGGAGGACCGGAAGCTCCAGGGCCTGTTGCTGGGGTTCGCTGTCGAGCAGAACATCTCGCTCGCGGTCCTGGCCCGGTTGACCAAGCGCGGTTTCATCGACACCAAGGGTGAGAGCAGCATCAGCGATCGCCAGATCAAGGCGCTCAACATCAAGACGCCCTCCGGCAGGACCAAGATCCGTTCGCTGTCGGGCGGCAACCAGCAGAAGGCGATCCTCGGCAGGTGGCTTGAGATGAGTCCCAGGGTGCTGATTCTGGACGAGCCAACCAAGGGCATCGACGTGGGTGCGAAGTATGAGATCTACCTGCTGATGAAGAAGATCGTCGAGGATGGCGGCTCGATCATCCTGATCTCATCGGAACTGCCGGAGGTGCTCCACATGAGCAACCGCGTCAACACGATCTGCGACGGGAGGATCAACGGGGAGTTTGATCCGGCCGTTGCCTCTGCCGACGAGATCATGGCAAAGGCGTTTGAATTCGCATGAGCGCCTCGACGCAGCGGCTGGGTGGTCGAGTGAACTCCCAGACAGCCATCAACCTTCTGAAGAGCAACCCCATCTTTGTGGCGATTGCCGCGCTGGCCGTCGTCACATCGTTTGTCGAGCCGCAGTTCCTGACCGGCGAGAACCTCAACAACATCATCCGGCAGTTTGGGACGCTGATCTTCGCCGCCCTCGGGATGACCCTCGTCATCATGGCAGGGTTCCTTGACCTCTCCATCGGCGGCATCATCGGCCTCGTGGCCGTCGTGACGGTGACGCTGATCGACACGGTGGGACAGGGTCCTGCAATCTTGATCGGCCTCTCGGTGGGGCTGGGATGCGGACTGCTCAACAGCGCGCTGATCATCTCCAGCGGCGCGCTGACGCAGGCGGAGTCGCTCTTCATCACGTATGGCATGAGCCTGGTGTACGGCGCCGCGGCGCTGATGTACGTCCAGGGTGTGACGCAGTTCCTGACGTACTCGAAGACGAGCATCGCGCTCTTCGACACGATCAACTCGGGCGGGATCGGGTTCCTCTCCGTGTCCGCGATGATCTTCTTGGTGTGCCTGGCCATCCTGTACGTGATCGAGAGGCGCACCTACGCGGGACGGGCCATTGTCCTCACGGGCGGCAACAAGGTTGCTGCCCGGCTGGCCGGGATCCCGATCAGCAGGTCCATCGTGATCATCTACTCGGTGTCAGGCGTGATGGCCGCGATCGGGGCTGTCGTCCTCGTGTCGCGCGTCACCTTGGCCGACCCCACGATGGGCACGCCCTACATGACGCAGGCCATCCTCGCGGTGGTGGTGGGCGGCACAGCCCTGATCGGCGGGCGCGGCAGCGTCATGTGGACGGTTGTCGGGACCCTGCTGCTGATCTTGCTGAACAACTGCCTGAACCTCCTGGAAGTCTCGACCTACGTGCAGTACATGCTCCGAGGAGCGATCTTGATCATGGCGATCTGGCTGGACAGGGTGAAGCAGACTTCGGTGAGCAAATAGCCATGAATGCCCGGATTATCGAAGTCTCAAAGACCGTTCTCGCGCTGCAGAAGGCGTTCCTGGCCATCATCCTGGTGGTGCTCGCCATGGCCGTGTTCAACATGATCCCGGCCACGAGGTCGGAGTTCTTCTCGCAGGTCAACCTCGTTGACCTCTTGAAGTCGAGCTCCATCTTCCTCATTCTGGCGATGGGGGAGACCGTCACGCTGATCGCAGGAGGGGTTGACCTCTCCATCGGCGGCCTGATGGCGCTCACGGGTGTCGTCGTCATCCAGCTGATCAACGCCGGTGTGCCCATCCCGGTCGCCATCGCCCTGTGTCTCCTGCTCGGCCTTGTGGTCGGTGCTGTCAACGCCTTCGTCTCTGTGTATCAGCGAACGGAGCCGTTCATCATCACCCTGGGCATGGGGATTGTGCTGACAGGCATCGGACTGCAGCTGACGGACGCCCATCCCGTCACGGCTACCGATCAAGGCTTCCAGAGCATCGCGAACACGGAGATCTTCGGCCCGGTGCCCATCCTGGTCCTGGTGATGCTCGCCGTGGTGGCCGTCGTGTACTGGATGCTGCGGAACACGTCATTTGGGAGAAACGTCTACGCGGTCGGCGGCGACTATGAAGTCGCCAAGTACTCGGGCATCAACGTCCTGCGGACCAAGGCGGCGACCTACCTCATCTGTTCGCTGACCGCGACCCTTGGCGGCGTGATGCTGGCATCGCAGCTCAACTCGGCAAGCTCCATCGCCGGCGACAACACGCCGCTGTACGTCGTGTGCGCGGTCGTCGTGGGCGGCACATCCGTTGCCGGCGGCATTGGTGGGGCCATCAAGTCGGCCATCGGCTTGGTCCTACTGGGCATCCTCACCAATGCCTTCAGCATGCTGCGGATCGACACGCTGGTGTCATATCTGCCCACCGCCCTCCTGGGAATCATCATCGTGTCGATCCTGTGGCTCGACAGCTATGGACGGAAGCGAAAGCGCGAAGCCGTCTGAGCGCTCCGTCCCGGCCCGGCTTGCCTTGGTTGGCCTGCCGGTTGCGGACAGTGGTTGCGGCCTAGGCGTGGCACACGGTCACTTTGGTCCACCTTTCAGCGACAAGAGGGGGTGGCGACGCCAGCCCGTACCAACTAGGTTGGTGGACGTCGCAAGTGTTGCGCCGGACGCTGGGATCACCGTCAGGCTGAGCAGCTCAAACGATGGCGTCGCGGCCAAGCGCAAGCGCCAAACCACGCCCGGCCCAGCCGGTCAATCGCGATCCAATGCACCAGCCAGTCACCTCCGCCCTGGCCGCCTGTCCGGCGCTTCGCGCCCAGAGGTTGCCGTGATGGCCGGCAACCAGGTTGCGGAGCTCCGCGACCACCGAAATCTGAGCCTCGGCCGGTGCCCAGGCTCCGGACCGGCCACCGGCTCGGTGAAAGGCTGACGCGCAATGACCTCGCAGACCGACGGAACCACCATCACGACCGACATCGCGATCATCGGCAGCGGCATGGGCGGCGGCACGCTGGCCTATGCGCTCCGCAATCGCGGGGCCAGCATCCTGATCATCGAGCGCGGCGGGTACCTGCCCCGGGAGCCCGAGAACTGGAGCCCGACGGCCGTCTTTGCCGACAAGCGCTACCGCACAACCGAGCAGTTTCTCGACGAGCACGGGAAGCCCTTCCGGGCGTCGATCTTCTACGGCGTGGGCGGCAACACCAAGGTGTACGGCGCCGCCCTGCCTCGACTTCGCCGCGAGGACTTCGGGGTTTTGGAAACCGAGGACGGGGTCTCGCCCGCCTGGCCCATCTCCTACGAGGAGCTTGAGCCGTACTACACCGAGGCTGAGCGTCTGTTCCGCGTCCACGGGACCATGGGTGCAGACCCGTTTGAGCCGCCGCGCTCCGCGCCGTATCCGTTCCCGGCGGTGCCTCACGAGCCGGTGATCGCGGAGCTCGCTGACAGCTTTACGCAGCAGGGTCTGCGGCCGTATCCGCTGCAGTTGGGGATCGACCTCCGCGAGGGCGGCACTTGCATCCGCTGCAAGACCTGCGACGGGTTCCCGTGCCAGGTGCTCGCCAAGAGCGATGCCGAGACCTGCGTGACTCGGCCGGCCCTCGAGTCGCCGAACGTCTCCATGCTCACCCACGCCCGGGCTGTACGGCTTGACACCGATCCCACGGGCCGGAGGATCACCGGGCTGGAGATCGACCACAATGGCGAGCGGAAGACGGTGGTGGCGAAGACCTATGTGCTTGCGACCAGCGCGATCAACTCGGCGGCCATGCTGCTCCGCTCGGCCAACGACAGTCACCCCAATGGGCTCGCGAACGCATCGGGCCTCGTCGGCCGCGGGTTCATGATGCACGTCAACTCGGCGCTCATGGCCGTGCGGCCCCAGGGGAACCCCACCGTCTTCCAGAAGACGCTCGCGGTCAACGACTGGTATTTCGGCGACTCGAAGTCGCGCCTGCCGATGGGCAACGCGCAGCTGCTCGGCAAGCTGCAGCCCGGCATGCTCGCGGCGTCCATCCCGTTTGTGCCCCAGCGCGTGCTGGGCGAGATCGCGGGTCGCAGCGTGGACTGGTACCTCATGAGCGAGGATCTGCCCGACCCCGACAACCGGATCTCGCTGGACGCCTCGGGACGCGTCGTCATGCGCTGGCGAGCGAACAACGTCGGCGCGCACAAGCGCTTGGTCGGCGCGATGAGCTCCGCCATGCGGCGCGCCGGCTACCCGCTCATCCAGGTGCGCCGGCTGGGCATCGACGCGGTTGCCCACCAGTGCGGGACCATCCGGTTTGGTGAGGACCCGGCCACGTCCGTTCTGGACCCGCTGTGCCGCACCCACGACGTGGACAACCTGCTGGTGGTCGATGCAGGGTTCCTTCCCTCGTCAGGCGCCCAGAACCCGGCGCTCACCATTGCGGCCCAGGCCCTGCGCGTCGCGGCAAACGCCCAGTTCAACTGACCTACGCCTAGTTCGACCCCCGTCCAGTGGTCCCCGGAGGTATCGGATGAGCCAGCGCTACACCCACATCGTCGTTGGAGCCGGCGCCGCTGGCTGCGTCGTTGCCGCGCGCCTCAGCGAGGAGGCCGCCAACCGGGTCCTCCTTCTTGAGGCAGGCGGGCCCGACAACAACCCGCTCATCCACATGCCTGCCGGGTTCACCAAGCTCACAAGCCCGGACGTCAACTGGGGCTTCTCCACCGTGCCCCAGGCGCAGTTGAACGACCGACGGATGCACTACCCACAGGGCCGGACGCTCGGCGGCAGCACCTCCATCAACGCCATGATCTACATCCGCGGCAACCGCCTGGACTACGACGAGTGGCGGGACCTGGGCAACGAGGGCTGGGGGTACGACGGCGTCCTGCCGTACTTCCGCAAGTCAGAGAACAACGAGCGGCTGGTTGACGAGTTCCACGGGTCCGGCGGCCCGCTCAACGTCACCGAGCAGATTGGGCACAACCCGCTGACCAAAGGCTTTCTCCGCGCGGCCCAGAGCGTGGGCATCCCGTTCAGCCACGACTTCAATGGCGCAGTGCAGGACGGCGTGGGGTACTACGACGTCACGCAGCGGAACGTTCGCCGCGAGAGCGCCGCCACGGCCTTCCTGCGGCCCAACCGGAAGCGCCCCAACCTGACGGTGGAGACCCACGCCACCGCCACGGGTGTCATCGTGGAGGACGGGCGAGCGGTCGGCGTCCGCTACCTCAAGGACGCCAAGCCCACCGAGGCCCGCGTTGAGGCCGGTGGAGAGGTGGTCCTCTCCGGTGGCGCTGTCAACTCGCCGCGCCTGCTCCTCTTGTCGGGGATTGGGCCAGCGGACGAGCTGCGTGCGCTGGGGATTGACGTGGTCCACGACCTGCCGGGCGTTGGCAAGAACTTCCAGGACCACATGGACGTGTACCTGACCGCCGAGACGGCCCCAGTGAGCTACAACGGCGAGGACAGGTGGGACAAGGCGGTCCGCCACGGGATCCAGTACCTGCTCTACAAGACAGGGCCCGTCACGGCCTGCGTGGCAGAGGCGGGCGCTTTCCTGCGCTCCTCGCCTGACGTCCGCTCGCCTGACATCCAGATCCACTGCCTCCCGGCCTACGTGGTGGACCACGGCCGGATGAAGATCAAGGGCCACGGCGTCACGATCAACACGTGCAACCTGCGGCCCCGCAGCATCGGTTCCGTGACCCTCCGCTCCGCCGATCCGCTTGTGGAGCCGGCCATCGACCCAGCGTTCCTCCAGGACCCCTACGACTGGAAGATCTCGATGGAGGGGTTTGAGCGCGGACGCGAGATCCTCAACGCCCCGGCCTTCAAGCCGCTGATCCGGCGTGAGCGCCTGCCGGGCGGCGACGTGAAGACGGAGCAGGGCGTCCGCGAGTTCATCAAGCAGTGGTCCAAGACCGACTACCACCCGGTCGGCTCCTGCAAGATGGGCAGCGACCCGATGGCGGTCGTGGACACCCAGCTCCGCGTGCGCGGTCTGGGCGGTCTTCGCGTCATCGACGCGTCCATCATGCCAACGCTCATCTCCGGGAACACCCAGGCGCCGTCCATCATGGTTGGCGAGAAGGGCGCCGCGATCATGCGCGCGGGCGCGATCGTCTGACCGTCCCGGCCACACCCCCAGTACCGCCCAGGAGGAAATCGATGCCCGAGCTCCGTTGGGGACTCATCGGCGCCAGTGATGTCGCAGCCACCCGCATGATCCCGGCGATGCGCCGGCTCGGCCACGTGGTGTCGGCCGTCGGCGACCCCACGGCCGAGTGGGCGGTGACGTACGCCGAGCGGAACGGGATCCCCGCCTCGGGCACGGTTGAGGACCTCGTGGCACGGGACGATGTGGACGCGGTCTACATCAGCACGAAGAACGAGTTTCACCGCGACCACACGCTCCTGGCAGCCGCGGCCGGCAAGCACGTCCTCTGCGAGAAGCCGCTTGCCCTCTCCGTTGACGACGGGCGGCACATGATCGACGCCTGCGAGGCGGCGGGCGTCATCCTGGGCACCAACCACCACCTGCCCGGCTGCGATACGCACCGGACCATCCGGGAGCTCGTCCAGACCGGCGCCGTGGGGCGGCTCCTGTCCATCCGCGTGTTCCACGCCGTGATGCTGCCGCCGCGGCTGCAGGGCTGGCGGCTGGCGAGCAAGGCGGGCGGCGGGGTGGCGCTCGACGTGACGTGCCACGACGCGGCCGTGATCAACCCCCTCGTGGGCGAGCTGCCGGTGGACGTGGTGGCCCTCGCCACCAAGCAGGGATCCTGGGAGACGGCCGCCGAAGATGCGCTCATGTCCACGATGCGCTACGCGAACGGCGTGCTGGTGCAGACACATGATGCGTTCACGGTCGCCTATGCGCCCACCGGTATCCACGTGATTGGCGAGACCGGCGCCATCTTGGCGACAAACGTGATGACCCAGGAGCCCGTCGGCACCGTGGTGCTGCGCGACGCCTCGGGCGAGCGCGAGATCGGCATCCCCAACCGGCGCGACCTCTACGACATCAGCGTGTCCGGGTTTGCCGCGGCCGTTCGTGGTGAGGCTCCAGGGCCCGTGGTCAGCGGTCTTGACGGCTTGCGGGCTGCCCAGGTGGCACTTGCCGTTCGGCAGGCTGCCGAGACGGGCGAGCGGGTGGTCCTCTAGCCGCGAGCCCAGCCCGACCGCAGGCGAGTGCTATGGTGGTGGCCCACCACCTCGCCCGGAGCACGGCCAGATCGATGGAGCGTGAGGCGGTCTGCCGCTACCTCTCGGAGACCAACCTCGAGCACGCCACGCTGCAGTTCTGCGAGCGCTTCGACGAGAAGAGCCGCATCTGGAACTTCAGCAAGCACTCGCACCCCTTCTTCGAGCTCATCTTCTTCCTTGAGGGGAAGGCGAACATCGACGCCGGGTCCGAGTCCGTGGACGTGCTGGGCTTTGACGTGGTGATCTACCCGCCGGGCCTCGAACACGCAGAACATCTGGACCTGCGCCACCGCCAGGAGATCATCTGCCTCTGGGCGGACACCGGGCCTACGCCGTCCTTCAACCACGCCATCAAGCTGCTCGATGAGCGCGGCACGCTGCGCACGCTGTTTGAGATGGTCTACGCCGAGTTCACGGCCAACCGCCCGCGGTCGGCGGAGCTCATCTCGTGCTACCTCCAGACGATCTTCCTCCACGTGCTCCAGCACTTCTCGCAGCCGCCGCGCGAGGTGACGTCGCTTGTTGAGCGGAGCCTCGGCTATATCCACGAGCACTACTCGCGCAACTTCGACATTGACGAGCTGGCGAGCCAGGTGGCCGTATCGCCGAGCTATCTCTTCCGCCTGTTCAAGAAGAAGATGCAGGTCACCCCGATGCACTATCGGAACATGATCCGCATCGACAAGGCGAAGCTGTTGCTGGCGGACCACCAGCTCACGGTGGACGACGTGGCCGAGCGTGTGGGGTTTGAGGATCCCAAGTACTTCGCGCGCGTGTTCCGGGAGCTGACCGGCCTGACGCCAAGCGGATATCGGCGCTCACGGCTGCCCGACTGACGACAGAACGCATTTCGCGACGGCCGTGTGGGCCGCCGCGCCGGGGAAGCCGCTTCGCTGACCGCGCAGGACATAGCTGAGTGCTGTGCTGCCCCCTGAGCGCATCGCGCAACGTCGATGCAAGGTCCGGGGCTCCCGCGGTAGGCGGCGGCAACGGCCCGGGCCATACGGTCACGGTGGCAGAAGCGACGTGGCGACACTGTCGCCGTCCAGGCGGCCAGAAGCCAGCCGATCCACCCGGACCTTGGAGTACAGAAGTGTCAGTGACCCCGGTGCGCGCCTCCGGCGTCGAGCCGCAGCGAGCGCTCATCCTCAACGATCGCCAGCTTGTCGTGGACCTCATCGAGCAGTCACTGAACCACGGGCTATTCGTGGTCCGCTCCGCACGCGACCTCGCGGGGGCGGAGTCGATCCTCGCGAGTTGGCGGCCCGACCTCCTCGTGATCGACATTGATCACGAGGACAGCTCCATGCTGCTCCGGCGCCTCGCCGATGCGGACCGGCTCACCGGGCAGACCACGCCTGTGCTCGCGCTGACAGGCCGCAGCGACCTGAACACCAGGCTCAAGGCATTCGACCTCGGTGTGGACGACATCCTCGGCGTGCCCTTCTCGCCGGATGAACTCCGTGCTCGAGCGGTCGTGATGACCCGCCGGGCTACCGGGGGTGACCGGCCGGCCGTCCCCACCATCACGATTGGCGACACCGAGGTTGACATCCTCCGGCGCAAGATCCGCGCCGGCTCCTCGACGACCAACATCACCGCCACCGAACAGAGTCTCCTCTACTTCTTGGCGACTCGGGCGGGGCGCGTGGTGGCCCGGGACGAGATCCTCGACGCCATCTGGGGCGCCGACTTTGTGCCTGAGAGCAACCTCGTGGATCGCCATGTCCGCGGCCTCCGCGTCAAGCTGCGCGACGACCACCGGAATCCGCGGTTCATCGCGACCGTCCCGGGCGAGGGCTACCGCTTCATCCCTACCTTCTCGAGCGAGGGCTGGGCCGATCGGTCGGCGGAGGCCAGGTCGCCCCGTGCGGCCGTCGGCGTGCGCGGCGCACCGCCGACCGCGCCGTACGGCAGCGCGCCACGTATCGGCCAGATCGGCCGTGTCGCCGCTTCCCTACACCAGGCCACCTGACGGAGGTCCCGCACGTTATGAAGTCGAACACCATGCTCTCCGTTGATCGATATCGCGGTCCGGGCCCGCTGCGGGTTGCCCTTGTGGGCACCTACCCGCCGCGCCAATGCGGGATCGCCACGTTCACGAGCGACATGGTGCACGCCCTCGCGGGCGCAGCGGGACCAGCCCACGCGAACTGGGCTGCGGTAGGCCCTCAACGGGGCCTTGCCAAGGTTGATGTCGTCGCCCTGGATCGCGAGGACCGGGCCTTCCCGGCCGAGGTCCGCTTCAGGCTGCGCACGGATCGGCCCGGCGACTACATCGCGGTTGCCGACCAGCTCAACCGGGCCGCCTATGACGTGGTCTCCCTGCAGCACGAGTACGGTATCTACGGCGACAACGAGGGCGAACACGTCCTCGACTTCCTCGGGGAGCTTGACGTTCCTGTCGTGTCCACGCTCCACACCGTCCGCGCCAAGCCAAGCGAGCGGCAGCGACGCATCCTGCACACGATCGGGCGAACCTCGGCGCGCGTGGTGGTGCTTTCGCAGGCCGCCGCCCGGCTCCTGCCATCTGTGTACGGGATTGACCCAGCCAAGGTTGAGGTGATCCCCCACGGCGTGCCGGACCTTCCGTTCGTGGACCCGGAGACGGTCAAGCCGCTTCTGGGTCTCACCGGCCGCCCGACCATCCTGAGCTTTGGCCTTCTGGGGCCCGGCAAGGGCTTTGAGTTCGCGATCCGGGCGATGTCCGACGTCGTGGCCGGGGTGCCCGCGGTGTGTTACGTGATCCTCGGGGCAACCCATCCGGACCTGCTCAGCCGTGAGGGCGAGGCATACCGCTCGTCGCTCCAGGCGCTGGTGGCAGAGCTTGGCCTTGGCGACCATGTGCGGTTTGTCAACTCGTACGTAGACCTGCCCACGCTTGGCCGCTGGCTTCAGGCCGCCGATGTGTTCGTCACGCCGTATCCGGGCGCCGAGCAGGTTGTGTCGGGCACCCTCGCCTACGCTTTGGGCACCGGCAAGGCCCTCGTCTCGACGCCGTATGCCTACGCACGCGAACTGCTGGCCGATGGCCGCGGCCGGCTCGTCCCCTTCGACGACAGCGCCGCGCTCGGGCGGGAGATCAGCAGCCTCTTCCTTGATCATGCGGCCCGCAATGCTGCTCGGCGATTGGCCTATCAGCACGGCCGACAGATGACCTGGCCCGTGGTGGGCGCAGCCTCCCGTCGCCTCTTCCAAGATGTCACTCTGCGCCCGGGTGTGACCATCCCGGCCCACATTGGGGCGCAGGTGTCTGCCCGTGACCGCCGTGAGGCGACATCCCCGCGTTGACGCACGGGCGCTGGCACGCGTGCCAGACTTTGACGACCTGAGCGCCCCCTCGGTTGCAGCGGCGAGCCCGACCCGCAGTCAACCAACCGGCGCCGCCGTGGCAGGCTCTGGACTGCGCTCCGACGCGGCGAGCACCATCCACGCGAGCACCGCCGGAACGAGGTAGAGCCCGCCGAGCGTGCTGAGCAGCGCCAGCAGGCCGATGGACAGCACGCCGGTCACGAGCCGCACGGCTCGGCTCACGTCGCCGAGTGGCCGCACCCACCAGATGAGCAGAACTGCAGCGAACCAGCCCATGACGAAGGGCCAGCCGATGAACCCGCTGCCGATCATCGGGATGGCGAGGCCCACCAGGGCGAGGACCCATGGCACGGACCATAGGTAGCGGCGTCCGCGGCTCATGGTCGCAGTCTACGCGGCGGAGGCCCACGCCAAAGGCGGGCGCAAAGCGCGGTTGCTTGTGGCCGCAGCGGCCGCACGGCCAGACCGCGGCCACAAGCGCATACCTAGGCGGCTGATGCGCCCGGGCGTCGCGTGGCGCCCGGACGGCGTCCGAGCAGCGTGGCGCCCAGCGCGACCGCCGCAGCCAGTGTCCCGGCCGCAAGGAGGCGCGGCGCACCACCAACGAGCAGGCCGATCGACATCCCGGCGGCCAGGGAGGCGGCAAGGAGGACGTTCTCGTCCGGGGCGCCAGCGACGGATGTCCTCACCGCACGCACGGCGTCGCTCATCGCGTCGCCTGCGTCGTCAAGGTTGCTGGGCATGCGGTCGGTGATCGCGGCCTTGACCGTCCCGATGGAGGACCTGCCATTGACGTGAGTCTCGTGTTCCATTTCGCTGGTTCGCGTCGTCATTCGCGCGCTCCTTCTTAGGCTGTGGTGTCTGTGGTTGCCTTCCGGCGCAGGTCTTGGGCGTCCAAACGTGCGCAGCACGCACGCATAGGCGCGCCCTGGTGACGGGATCCCGAGCAGTTGCCCGGGATCAATCCCCATCGTCGCCCGATCTCCTCAGCAGTCGCGCTGCATGGAGGCGGGACAGCGTTGCGGATGCGTTGCACCGCGACAAGGGGGAGCTGGGGAGAGCCGCGGCGGCTGGGTACAGCGAAGCGGCGGCGACCACGATGGTCGCCGCCGCTTCGCATGGGTGGGGAACGCGTCTTACGCGGGTTCGGCGAGCATGCCTTCAGGATCTCCAAAGGGGCCGTCTTCAGGGGCGGGGAAGACCGTCTCCGTTACTGCCCCGACGATGCCCATGCCGTCGTCGGTGGCCCGTGCTAGTGCATCGGCGTCGAGCGCCTGATCCACGGCGGGGCTCAGGTTGGTGACGATGTCCTCATCGTCACGGTCGGTTGAGCGGAGCCGGCTGAGCGCACCGCTGCGGATGAACCGCCATGCGCTGGCGACCAGCGCAAGCGAGACGCCAACCACCGCTACCGAGACAAGCCTGCTCGGCCAGCGGCGGCGCCGTCGCCCTGTGATGCGGACAATCGCGTCGCTCACGGCTGCAGCGGCACTCTCACGGCCGACCTCAACCAGGTGCGGGACATCGGCGTTCGCGATCATCTGGGTGCTTCCGTCAACCGCCAAGTCGCGGACACGGCGCCCGAGCTGGACAGCGTCGTCAACCGGGCTGCTGGACCGGATATGCAGGGCTGAGGTCATCTTGACCCTCCTCTTCGGTGAGTGGGCCCCCGACGCCCCGCGGCTGGATTCCCTTGCAGGGCCGGCGTCGCAGTGGTCATCAGGAGCAAATCGTGAATGCCTGCCTTAGGAGGCGGACGGTGCGACGCTCTGCATTGGGGACGGCTCGGCGCTGAAGCTGGGGGAAACCAGCATCGGATCCGACGCGGACGGCGAGGCCATCGGCGCGGTGGAGTAACTCGGCATCGTGCTGGATGCGGGGTAGCTGTTGCAGGCTGCAACCGCGGTGCCGATGGTTGCGGCGATGGCGAGCGTCGCCAAAGTGCGCTTGATCATGTAGGTGAGTACCTCGAGTTTCGTGACGGGGAACCGGGCTTGGCATATCTGCCCGCCCCGAGTTGCCCTGCGAGCCTATCGAGGGTGACGGTGCAGGGGCGTGCCCATGCGCCCGGCGGTTGTTGCAGCGACGTCACAGCGGCTGCGCGCCAGGCGCACCCCAACCAGCGTCAGCGGATCGCCCGTATGGCCTCGCCGGACGACTGGGCCACCGCGCCCGGAAGCCCGTCCCCGTGGATGGCGCGAAGGGCCGAGACGGCACGCGGGGCTCGGCGCAGGCCGCGATCCCCAATAGCCGCTATCGGCGTGTAGTCGATCATCGTGGCGCTCTCGGCAACCTCCAGCCGGTGGCCGACGCCACCCGGCGGGCAGCTGAAGACATCACCCGCGACCAGCAGCTCGATGTCGCCGCTCTCCCAGCGCAGAAGGAGCGTTCCGGCGAGGACTTGACCCCAATGGGGAAGGTCGCACCAGCCGTCACCGAAGCCGCTGATGGGGCCGAAGTTGGAGCGGGTGAAGAGCCACCGCCCCATGAGCCCCGACACGGTGTGGACCTGACCCGTGACCGCAGACCTCGCCCGGGTGCCGGCGACGCGGATGGACGTGGGCGGGAGGCCCGGGTCCGCGGTCCCCGCCACCACCTCGATCCCGCGGGATCGCAGGCCCTCCGGCGACTCGTCGACCGGCTCCAAGAGCGGTGTGAAGCCCGCGACCACGGCCGATGCCGTGGCGCTCAGCTCGTGCGTGCGACCGGGCGCCACATAGAATGCAGTCCCGGCGCCGAACACGCGCGGATGTCGGCCGTGGAGTCGGACCTCGCCCTTGAGCACCATGCCCCAGTGCTCCAACTCGCAGGGCCCCTCGAGGCTGGTCCCGGCGGAGCCGCTCGCAGGGACCTCGACGATGAGGTACGCGGCTTCGCCGAGCAGCGCGTAGCGGGTAAGGAGGCCGCCCGCCCGCACCGTCTTCAGCTCCTGCGATGACACGCGCATGGTGTTCCCCTTGGCCTACCGCATGCCGGGACCGCTGCCGCCGATGGCTGACTCCAGGTCCTCGGCGGGCTCCGGCGCGTCGTCCTCCATCCAAACCAGATCCTCGTCCGCCCGCGGCAGTGTGAACCCGAACTCTGATCCGCCGCCCTCTCGCGGCTGCGCCCAGATGCGTCCGCCCATAGCGGTGATGAGGCCGCGGCTAATGTACAGACCGATGCCGGCGCCGGCCGCCTTGCGCGCCGTGTTGGCCGACCGGTAGTAGAGCCCGAACAGGCGCTCGGCCTCATCTGCGTCGATGCCGACCCCTTGGTCCAGTACGCGCACGATCACCTCGGTTGGCGTCGGCTCGGCCTGCACGGTCACGGTGGTGCCGGACGGGCTGTACTTGGCGGCGTTGGACAGGAGGTTGCGGAGCACCTGCTCCACGTAGGTCCGCTCACCGGTGACGACCGGCAGGTCGGGCGGCAGGTCGGTCTCGAACGTGGTGCCGCTCCAGCGCGGCGCCTCCGACGCGATAACGGGTGCCACAAGGTGTTGAACCAGCAACGGCTCTCCCTCGATCGTGATGCCCCGTTCCACCCGGCTCAGGGCCAGAAGGTCCTCCACGATGCGGTACAGCCGGTCCGACTCCACCTCGATATGGTGGAGCATGGTCTCGCGCTCGTCTTCATGGCTGGGCCGCTGGAGGACCTTGGCGTAGCCGAAGATCGTCGTGATGGGTGTGCGGAGCTCGTGTGACAGCACGCCAAGGAAGGCCTCCTGGGCTTCCGATGCTTCCCGGGCGCGTGTGACGTCGCGCAGCACGACGATGTGTGACGGGCGGGCCTGGTCGAGGTGCGTGCCGGCGAGGTCCGCGGGATACGTGGACAGCTCCAGCCAGCGACCGTCCGCGAGGTGCGCCGTGACGGGCGCTCCGGACTCCTGCGCGCCGCTCCCCTGACGGGGCTGGTCGATGGCCTCCACACCAAGCCACTCCTGAAGGTCATCGAGGCGCTCGGGCAGTGACGCGCTGAAGATGGCGAGCGCCGCCTCGTTCGCCAGCGAGATCCGCCCGTCGGGGTCAACCACCAGGATGCCGTCGCCCATGGACTGGATGACCGCGCGCAGCTCGGCTGCTTGTCGGCGCTCATCACCGGCGATCCTGGCGAGCCGCGCCTGCACGTCGATCCGGTCGCTGGTGTCCCGTGCCGTGAGGACCGAGGTGCGCGAGCCGTCCGGCAGCGGCACATCCTGCAGCAGCACGTCCACGGGGATCTGGCGGCCGCCGCGCTGGGTGATCACGTCCGTATACACAAGCGCTTGACTCGACGAGTCGCGCAGGTCGGCGAGACGCTGGCGAAGCCCGGCTTCGTCGGCGGACTCGAGGAGCGTCGTCAGACTCTCCTGCTCCACCGCGCTCGGCTCGAGGCCCGCAAGGTCTGCGCCTCCGCGGTTCACGTAAGTGATTCGGAGCGTGACCGGATCAAACATGTAGACGGCGTCGGCACTCGCGTCCACCGTGGCCTTGAAGCGCGCAACCGTCGTGAACAGCCGGGCGCGCTCGGCGGCGACGGCGATTCGGCTGGCGACGTCTCGGCCCATGGCCAGGTCATCGGGTCCATACCGATTGGGCGTTGCGCTGCCGAGCACGAGCGAGCCGAGACGTTCGCCG
>JANYAA010000346.1 GCA_025355255.1 Chloroflexota bacterium
GCGCCGGCGCCCACCTGCGCCTCAAGCTGATCGCCCAGCTCCACGGTTCGGCGGAACGCGGCCCACACGGCCTCGCTCAACACCGTGCGCAGGCGGCCTGACTCAAGCTCGTGGATGGCCGCGGCGCTGGTTCCGCCCGGCGAGGTGACCATGTTCCGCAGCACGGCGGGATGGTCGCCGGACTGCTTGGCGAAGCGCGTGGAGCCCTCGAGCGTCTCAATCACCAGGTCGTGGGCGATGTGGCGCGGGAAGCCCAAGTGCACGGCGGCGTCAATAAGCGCCTCCATGACGAGGAACACATAGGCGGGGCCGGTGCCGGAGACGGCCGTGGCCATCGCGACCCACTTCTCGTCCTCAACTTGGAGCTCGGCGCCCAGAGCGCTGAGGAGCGCCTTCGCCTGCGCCTGCTGCTCGGCCGTGGTGGCGGGTGTTGCGTACCAGACAGTCATGCCGGCGCCGATGCGCGCGGGCGTGTTGGGCAAGGCGCGGACCACCTGGTCGTGGCCGAGCGTCCCCACGAGCGCCGTGGTGGTGGGCCCCGCCAGCACGGACAGCACCAGCTGCCCCGGGCGCAGGTGCGGCCCGATCTCCTTGCCAACCTTGAAAAGCATCTGCGGCTTGACCGCGAGGATGATCACGTCGGCACCGGTGACCGCCTCGATGTTGGATGTGACCGTCCTGATCCCGTGCGTCGCGGCTAGTGCAGCGCGGCGCTCGGCGCGCGGGTGGCTGGCGATCACCTGCTGGGGCGTGACGAGCTTGCCCTGGAGCAGGCCGCTCACCATGGCCTCGGCCATGACGCCGGAGCCAACGGTGGCGATGGTGCGATTGGCGAGGGGTGACATCGGGCGGAGAATAACAGAGGGGGTTCGCCGGTCCAGACCAGTGGTTCAGACCGCGGTGGCCGAACCTGTCAGGAAGAAGCGGCCAGTGGGGCGCAGCAGCACCTCGCTGAAGCCCGCACGACCGAGGGCGGCTTCGATGACGCCGGGCTCATGCGTGGTCCAGGCGATGCCTGGTGGCGGACCGCCAGCGCTGTCGGGCAGCAGTTCGATGACGGCGAGGAGACCGCCTGGGCGCAGCCTTCGGCGCAGGGTGACGGCCGCGGTGTCGAGCCCGGCGCCACGCACGCGGCCGAGCAGGAACGCGGCGACGAGCGCGTCCGCGCCGGGGTCGTCGTGGGCCACCGCGCCCCACGGGTCCGCGAGGTGGAGGTGGGCCAGCAGCCGATGGGCGACCAAACGGTCGCGCGCCGCGTCCAGCGCGGCGCTGTCAGGGTCTGACGCGTGCAGCTCCGCCTTGGACGCCAGCAGCGGGGAGAAGAACCCCACGCCAGCGGCGGGCTCCAGGATTCGCCCGACGAACGGCAGCGCATCTAGCCAGCGGGTGACCACATCGAGTTCGGCGGCCCAGGCCGTGTCGTGGATGACGCCGCGCGCAAACGGGCCGCGGCGGAGGAACCAGTCATCGGGGAATGCGGGCATCGGGGGCGGCGCTGGGGCCACGGCGCGCTGTCTTGCCGCAGGTGCGGACGGGGTTGGGACCGGGGCGGCAGCGGCAGCCGGGGCCGCAACGCCTCCCGCACCTCGCGCCGTAATCGCCGCTCGCAGCCGCCCGCGCAGGAACTGGTTGGTGCCGGCCTTCCCCAGACAAGTCGGGCAGAGGTGCGCCCAGCCCTCAAGATCGCCGGGCGTGCGGACGGTCCATGGCTCGCCGCACCAGAGGCAGTCGAAGCGGGCGCGAAAGGCCATCAGCCCAGGCGAACCCACGATGCTGGCGGCGCCATGCCGTCAAACGCCAGCGGGTCCACAAGCTCGGACAGCACCTCGATGCCGTCCACAATCCGCAACCCCTGGTGCGTGAAGTACGCGGCTGCGTCAACCGCAAACACCCGCCCGGCGCGGACGGCCGCCAGATCGGCCCAGCCCTCGGGGCGCGGCAGCGCCTCCCATGCCGCCACGGTGGCCGGGATGTCGTGACCCTGGGGCATCAGCACGAGGATCTCCGGGTCGAGATCGCGCACGGTGTCCCAAGTGAGCGGCGCGGGTCGTGCGCCCTCGCGGCCAAACAGCTCCCAGCCGCCCGCGAGCCGCACCTGCTCGGGCACGGCCCAGCCGGTCCCGTGAAGCTGATGGAGCCAGCCGAGCGCGCCCACGCGCGGCGCCACAAAGCCGCGATCTCGCCGCCCCACGACGATGGCCTCCACCGCCGCAACCCGCTCCCGCAGGCCGATGACCACGTCCATCGCCTCGTCTTCGGTCTCGGTCATGGCGCCCACGCCCTGGACGGCGTTGATCACGCCCTCCACCGTGACGGCGTCAATCGCCATGACCTCCACCTCGCGGCCCAGCCCCGCAACCATCGCGCGCGCCTCGCGGCTGCCTGTGGCGCAGACCTGGCGCAGGTCCGACACGATCACAAGGTCCGGCTCCGCCTTGGCGAGCGCCTCACCGTCCACCACCAGCAGGGGCGCGCCGCCAGGTTCGCCAAGCGGTGCTGTGGGCGCTTCGTGCGTTTCGGCGGCAGGCGCGGGCCGGCGAGCCACCACGGTCATCCATTCGGCAGGGCTGAAGCCGGGCGTCTCGCACAGCTCGGTCACCCCCACCACGTCGGGGCCAAGGCCAAGCGCGATGAGGATCTCAGTGGCGGCGGGGAGCAGGGAGACGATGCGCACCCCCAGAGTCTACGGGTGACCGTTGAAGCCGGACTTCTGCCGGGAATCGAAACGGCCCCGCTGAGGCGAGGCCGTTCGCTGCTCCAGACCGGGCGTACCCGGTCCGCGCCATGCGTCAGACAGGCTTGAGCGCGTCGAGCTGCGCGCGCGCGGCGGCCTTGTCGGTGAACCAGACGGCATCGATGGCGGTGTAGGCGGCCCACTCGGAGGGCAGGCTGTCCTCCGGGAAGATGGCGTTGACCGGGCACTCAGGCTCGCAAGCGCCGCAGTCGATGCACTCGTTCGGGTCGATAAAGAGCTTGCGGTCGACCCCTTCGTCCAGATGGATGCAGTCCACCGGGCAGACAGACACGCACGCGGTGTCCATCACGTCGACGCAGGGCTCGGCGATCACGTACGCCATGGTCTTGGGGTCTCCTGAGCAGCTTGGCATCGGGCGCCCGGGCGACCGGTGCGCGGATCGAAGCCTACCACCCTGCGGCACCTCCCGGAGGAGTCCGAAGGTCCCTGTCGCTGGGCTACGACGACGGGACCGACGGTGATGCGGCTCCACCCGGCACGGGCAGCACATTGCCCTTGTCATCCACCAGCCGGACTGGCACCACCATGCCCTTGGCCCAGTGGCCTGGGATGTGGCAGCCGACAAACCAGCCGCCCGGGTCGCTGGCCGCGGTGAAGGGCACGGTCCAGGTCAGGTCCAGCCGCTGACCCGAGGCCACGACCATCCGTGTGCCCGTAAAGCCGGCCGGCGGCGGCACCTCCGGGGTGGGTCCCGGCGGGGCATCCACAAGGACCAGCTCCGCCTTCTCCCAGGCCATCTGCTGGTCCATCGTGCCCAAGAGTGCCTCGTGGAGCACGAGCCCGCCGTTGATGACGTGGAACACGACGGTCTCGCCGGGAACGAGGTCCACGCGCGTGGGCACGTACGTGTAGTCGCGGGCGATGATGTTGACCTCGCGAGGCGCGGCGCTGGTGCCGGGGACCGGCGGCGGGGTCTGGGGCATGGCGGATGAGCCGCATGCGGCGATGACCAGCGCCATGCCGACGATGGCGAGGACGGGACCGGCGGTGGCGATGCGGCGTTGGGCGGTTTGCACGGCGCCATGATGCGACAGATCTGCGCGGGGGCCGGTTTGGCCAGTTAGGCCCAGGCCGCCACTCTGGCGCCCGTCCGCCGGGCCGCCACTCTGGCGCCCGCGTGGATGAGGACTTCATGCTCCTGCTCGCGTGGCGCCCGGGACCGCGGAGGGTCGCGCGCAACTCCATGGCTCGCGGCAGCAGGGTGGCGCTCCGATGAAGTCACCATCCATGGACCCCCGTGAGGTGCGGCGGCGCCGGCACTCGGGTGCGCATCCCCACCCAATCGGCAACGGGACGCGCATCGCGTGCGCGGGATCGCGCCAAACCAGCGGCTTCTGCGCGAACCGGGGCAGCCCGGAGGCGCACGGTCGCAATCTGCGACGGGTGCGCGCTGGACGCCCAATACGCAGGAACGGGCGGGCCGGCTCCCCGTCGCGAGAGGCTGACCTCGCGTGACCAGCCCGCCGTTGGCGGTCCAGCTACCAGCGGCGCGAGCGCCAGCGCCGTGAGTGCCCGCAACTGCCCAGGGCGACTGGTTCGATGCGGCTCCTGCCCGTGCCCATCACGCCATCCACCGCTTGGCCGAATCGGCCAACCCACAAACAACAACGACAACCAGGGCCAGGGACAACTGAGATGCCGCCGCGATGGCGACTCCCGTAATACGCGAGCGCACGACCGACTCCTTGCCCGTGAATAGCGGGCCGCTGCCCTCGGGGATCGACGCGTCCAAGTCGACTAGGCGAGGGAGGTGCAGTCTGCGCTGCGCTACTTATCTGCCACTTATCTGGCGAGGGCGGGACAAGACCCCGTCGGGGCTACATCCCCTCGGGCACGTATGCCGGGTCGAGGTACTTCTCGGGATCGTCCTTGAACTCCAGCAGGCAGCCCTTGCCGCAGAACCAGTAGGACTGGCCATCGTG
>JANYAA010000494.1 GCA_025355255.1 Chloroflexota bacterium
GAGGCGCCGGTGAGCGCCTTGGCCATAGCCACGCGCGCATCCTCCGAGATGCCGATGACCTCGCCCGTGGACTGCATGAACGGCCCTACGGACGGGTCCACGCCCTTGAGCTTGGCCGTTGAGAAGGCGGGCGACTTCACCGCGACAAACGGCGGCGGCGGGAGGTGGCCGCCCTTCCAGCCAAGGTCGCGCAGCGTGGCGCCCAGCGATATCCGGACGGCCAGCTCCACCATCGGCACCCCCGTCACCTTTGACAGGAACGGCACGGTTCGCGATGCGCGCGGGTTGACTTCGATCAGGTAGACGCCGTCGTCGCGGACGATGAACTGGGCGTTGACGAGGCCCCGGGCGCCCAGCGCCAGACAGATGCGCTCCATCGTGGCGACGATGAGCGACTGGTCGCCCTCGGACACGCTCTGGGGCGGAAACCACGCAATGGAGTCACCCGAATGGATGCCCGCCCGCTCCACGTGCTCCAGCAGGCCCGGGATCAGCACCTCGGTGCCGTCGCTGACGGCGTCGATATCCACTTCGATGCCTTCGAGGAACCGGTCGATCCGCACGGGCCGGTCCGGATCCACGATGGCGGCGGCCGCCAGATGGCGCACCAAGTCCTCGGGCGAGTACGCGAAGTCGATGGCGAGCCCGCCGATGACAAACGACGGCCGCACGATGACCGGATACCCGATGCGCTCCGCGAGCGTGAGCGCCTCCTCGATGGACTCGGCCATGCCGCCCTCGGGCTGCGGGATGCCCAGGCGGTCCAGAAGCGCGGAGAAGCGGGTGCGCTCCTCGGCCTGGTCGATGGCCTCGAGGTCCGAGCCCAGCAGCGGCACGCCTGTCGCCACCAGCGGCCCGGCGAGGTTCAGCGGTGTCTGCCCGCCAAACGCCACCACCGCGGGCAGCGGCGTGTCGCCCTCTGCCGTCTCAAAGTCGATGATGCTGCGCACGCTCTCCGCGTCCAGCGGCTCGAAGTAGAGGCGCGTGGAGGCGTCAAAGTCCGTGGAGACGGTCTCCGGGTTGGAGTTGACCATGACGGCCGCCCAGCCGTTGCGGCGCAGGACGTCGGCGGCCTGGACGGCGCAGTAGTCGAACTCGATCCCCTGCCCAATCCGGACGGGGCCACTGCCGATGACGAGCGCCGCCGGCCGCGTGACAGGTGGAGCCTCGGGCGGCGAACCCGCCGACGCATACGTTGAGTAGAAGTACGGCGTCTCGGCGGCAAACTCTGCCGCGCACGTGTCCACCATGGCGTAACCAGGCGCCAGCCCCAGCTCGGCGCGGGCGGTGCGCAGGGCGGGCTCCTTCACGCCAGCCAGCGTGGCGAGGTCACGGTCGGCGTAGCCAAAGCGCTTGGCTGTTGCCAGCAGCTCGGCGGCCTCGGGATCAGCGGCGTCAGCGAAGCGCGGGCCCATCTCGCGCACATCGGCCTCCAGCGCCAAGTTCCGCCCCATCTCGGCGAGGAACCAGGCGCTGATCCCCGTGGCGCGGCGGACCACCTCCTGCGGAACACCCCGGCGCAGCAGCCCCAGCACGCGCCAGAGCCGCGAGTCCGACGGCTCAAGGAAGCGCTTCAGCACAATCGGTGCGGCCGAGCGCTGGGCGAGGCGCGTGCTCTCGCAGGCCTCTCCGGACGGGTCAACCCAGCGGATGGGCGCGTCCTCAATGGTGAGCGAATCAAGCCCGCCCACGCCAACGCGTATGCCGTCGCCTTCGTCATCGGCCGTCACGCCACCGTAGACCGCGGCCAGGTAGTCAAACGTGGGCTTCCAGTGCGGGTCCTCGCCCAGCGGCCCTGCGCCTGCCTGTTCAAGGCCCCGAAGCGCCTTGTTCAGGGCGGCGCCAAAGGTTCGGTCGATGGCCATGACCTCGCCCGTGGCCTTCATCTGCGAGCCAAGCCGGCGGTCCGCGCCAGGAAACTTGTCAAACGGGAAGCGCGGCAGCTTCACCACCACGTAGTCCAGCGCGGGTTCAAACGCCGCCACGGTGGTCCCTGTGACCACGTTGGGGATCTCGGCCAGCGTCCGGCCGGCGGCGATCTGCGCGGCGACACGGGCGATCGGATAGCCCGTGGCCTTGGACGCCAACGCGGACGAGCGCGAGACGCGCGGGTTGACCTCGATCACGGCGTAGTCCGTCGAGTCCGGCGACAGCGCGAACTGCACGTTGCAGCCGCCCTCCACGCCCAAGCCGCGGATGATCGCGAGGGCCGCGCTGCGCAGCCGCTGATGCACGGTGTCCGTGAGGGTCTGGACCGGCGCCACCACGATGGAGTCGCCTGTGTGGACGCCCAGCGGATCCACGTTCTCCATGGAGCACACGGCGATGCACGTGTCCTCGTGGTCGCGCATGACCTCGTATTCGATCTCCTGCCAGCCGACAAGACAGCGCTCTACCATGACCTGCTTGATGGGGCTGGCGCGCAGACCGGACTTGACGCGCTCCCAGTAGGCTTCCTCGGTCTCCACGATGCCGCCGCCCGTGCCGCCGAGGGTGAACGCGGGGCGCACGATGGCCGGCAGGCCGATGACCTCGAGCGCCTTCTCGGCTGACGCGCGGCGGGCGGCCTCGTCCGGGCCCTCGACAATCCAGGATGGCGCGTAGGGCTGGCCCAGGCGGTCCAGCAGGTCGCGGAAGGCTTCGCGGTCCTCCGCCATGCGGATGGCGTCGAGCGGCGTTCCCAGCAGGCGCACGTTGTGGCGCTCAAGGACGCCCGCTTCGGACAGCGCCATCGCGAGGTTCA
>JANYAA010000369.1 GCA_025355255.1 Chloroflexota bacterium
CGACGGCCAGGACGCGCCTGGAGCGCCGGGCATCCCGCCAACTTGGTCCAGCAGCGACAAGGACGCCGTTGGGACGTCGCACTACTCAAGCCGCGTCTGGTTCACGGTTGGCCGCGGCGTCCTCAACGAGGTCTACTGGCCGCACGTGGACCGGCCGCAGATCCGCGATCTCGGCTTCATCGTTGCCGATGACGCGGGCTTCTGGAGCGAGGTCAAGCGCGACGCGACGCGTGAGGTGCGCCACGAGGAGATGGGCATCCCGGCGATCACCGCAGTGCACACGCACGAGGCCTACAGGTTGACCCTCCGGATCTGCACCGACGACCACGCTGATGTGGTCCGGCTTGAGGCGCGGCTGGAGGACCTGCGGGCCTCTGCCAGCCCGGGGCCGGCGGCGCACCCGCTGCGGCTGTACCCGCTGTTGGCGCCCCACCTCGGGTTCACTGGCCTCCACGGGCTCGCGTGGGTGGGCGAGCACAAGGGGCGGCCCATGCTCTTCGCCCAGAAGGGGCCGTGGTCCCTCGCCATGGCCTCCGACCCGTCCCCGCTGCGCCAAGGGGTTGGCTACGTGGGCGCGTCGGACGGCTGGCAGGACTTCGCCGCCAACGGCCGGATGACCTGGACCTACGGGCGCGCAGGCGCCGGCAACGTGGCCGGCATGACGGAGCTCGCGCTCGACGACGGGGCAGCCCAGATCGCCCTGGCGTTTGGGGGCGTGCCAGAGGAGGCCGGGCTCGAGGCGTCAGCCGCGCTGGCCGTTCCCTTCGGGAGCGCCTGGGATGAGTTCATCCGCAACTGGCACGGGTACACCCAGACCGTCGTTGATCCCCCGGCCGATCTGCCGCCGGAAGAGCGCGACCTCTACCTGACCTCGGCAACCGTGCTGCGGTCACACCAGGATCGAACCCTGCCGGGCGCAACCGTCGCCAGCTTGTCCATCCCCTGGGGCAATACTCGCAACGATCGTGGCGGCTACCACTTGGTGTGGTCGCGCGACCTCGTTGAGTCGGCGGGTGCGTTCGTGGCGCTCGGCGCGATGGCCACGGCTCGCCGAACGCTCGCCTACCTCGTGGCGTCGCAGGAGCCGGACGGCCACTGGCCGCAGAACCAGTGGGTGGACGGGGTGGCGTACTGGACCGGTCTGCAGTTGGACGAGGCCGCCTACCCGGTGCTTCTGGCGGGAGCGCTCCGCACCGGTGCCGCCCATATGCACGGGATGACCGGCCCCCATGCGGTGGCATTCCAGAAGCTCGCAAGCCAGGCGGCGCTGGACCGCATGATCCTTCGGGCGGCCAGCTTCATTGCGAAGACCGGGCCGGCCACAAGCCAAGACCGCTGGGAGGAGACCTCGGGGCTCACGCCGTCCACGCTGGCGCCGGTGGTGGCCGCCCTGGTGGTGGCGGCGGATCACCTGCCTGGGCCTGCCGCCGCCTACTGTCTGGAGCTCGCCGACGACTGGAACGCGTCGATTGAGGACTGGACGTACGCCCGCGGCACCCGCCTAGCCCGCGAGCACGGCGTGGACGGCCACTACGTGCGGATCGCGTCACCGGAGGTGTTGGCCGGGGCGCCGCTCTCCACCCCGGTGGAACTGCGCAACCGGCCCCCCGGCGCCTCGATGGTGCCGGGCGACGAGATGGTCGGCACGGACTTCCTGGCGCTCGTGCGCTTCGGGCTCCGCCTCCCGGACGATCCGCGGATCGTGTCGAGCCTCACGGTTGCGGACGCCCTCCTGCGGACGGACACGCCGAGCGGGCCGGTCTGGCATCGCTACAACGGCGACGGCTACGGGGAGCACGAGGACGGCAGCGCCTACGACGGCACGGGCATCGGTCGCGGCTGGCCGCTGCTTGTGGGCGAGCGCGGACACTACGAGCTGGATGCCGGGCGCGATGCGCGGCCGTACCTCGAGGCGATGCGGCGCATGAGCTCCGCCGGCGGCATGCTGCCCGAGCAGGTCTGGGACGCGGCGCCCATCCCCGCGCTCCACTTGGCGCCGGGGCGACCCAGCGGTTCGGCGATGCCGCTCGCCTGGGCCCACGCCGAGTACGTCAAGCTCGTCCGGTCCATTGCGCTTGGCCACTCCATCGACCGCCCGGAGGCAGCGTGGCGGCGCTATCGCGGCATCGTCCCGCGGGCGACGCGTGCCACATGGCGGTTCACGGCGCAGCGGCCGTCGATGCCTTCCGGGCGCATGCTGCGTCTTGAGCTGATGGCCCCGAGCCGGGTCCGGTACTCCACCGACGGGCGGCAGACGTGGGCGGATCTCGACGCGCGGGACACGGGCCTCGGCGTCTGGCTCGCGGACGTCCCTGGGTCAGCCTCGCTAGTGCCCGGCGGAGCGGTGGACTTCACGTTCTGGTGGCCGGACGCCGGCCGCTGGGAGGGCAGCGACTCCCGCGTCGATGTTGTGGAGTCTTAGGGCCCGCCAACGACCCCCGAAACCAGCGACTCGGCGAGCCACACCTCATAGGCGTCGACCGACCACCCCTGTGTGTGGACCAGCTCCTCGTACACCGCGTTGAGCGTGAGCGCGTTGACGACGCCGATCGATCGCTCGACGTCGATGCCCGCACCAAGGTCCACCTCGATGCCGCGCACAAAGGCCGCGATACCGCCGTGCCGACGCGCTTCGGCTGCGGCGATACCCCCTCGCAGTGACGGGTCCACGCGGACGGCGTCCTGGTCAACCCTGACGATGTCGCCCGCGAGCTCCCAGCGGCTGCGGATCGAGTGCGCGAAGCGGGTGAGGCGGCGAGCGGGCGTCGGTTCTGACATTGCCGCGCGCAACTCGGCGTCTGCCTCCGGCAGATTGACGACGAGCGCCCGGAGTTCAGCCAAAATGGCGGCCTTGGACCCGAACACCGCATACACCGTCTGCACCGCGACGCCGGCCTCGGACGCGATGGCCTTGAGCGTCGTGGCGGCGTAGCCGTCCTCGAAGAACCTGTGGCGCGCCGCGTCGAGGATGCGGCGCCGGGTGACGGCTGCCCGCTCCTCGCGCAGCGTCGGGCGTCGGACAGACGAAGGATGGTTGACAGCTGCCATGCCGATAGAGTATTCCTATATTGAAATAGAGTCACACTCTACCGAAGGAGCGTCCCATGACCGACATCGACATCGCCGACCGTTTTCGCCGCATCGTGGAGGACGGGATCGGGCGAGGGGACGAGCGCGTCCTTGAGGCCTACATCGCGCCTGACTGCATCGAGCACCAGCGAGGCAACCAGCCAGGCCTCGAGGGGGCGAAGGGGGTCGCCCGGGCCTTGCACCGCTGGATGTCCGACTTCTCGCTGACCGTGGAGGACATCGCCGTGTCCGGCGATGTGGTCTGGACCCGGAACCGCGCCAGGGGCGTTAACACCGCGAGCGTGATGGGCTTCGGGCCTACCGCAGGCCCGGTGGAAGTGGACGTGATCGACATCGGTCGCTTTGAGAACGGGATGCTCGTGGAGCACTGGGGCATCGCCGACCAGATGGGGCTCCTGCTCCAGGTCGGGTTCGACCCGCGCGCCGTGGTGCACGCGCCTACCAGATGACGACGTTGCCGCCCGTGTCCGCAGCCCGAAGCCGCGCGTCCTTG